>JAMOVZ010000158.1 GCA_027061865.1 Desulfobacterales bacterium | reverse complement strand
GGCCAGCAACACTGTAACTATGGCGAGCACCCCCACACAGATGAAAAACAGCTTACGGCTCATTGAGGAGATTTCAGCCATTACATCATCCACATAGATGCCGGTTCCTATTATCCAGTTCCAGGGTTCAAACCTTTTTACAAATGAGAGCTTCGGCTCGAGCCTATATGGGTCATCCTTCCACTGCCACATGTAATCCACGAACCCTTCTCCCTTGCTCTCCACCACTTTGATAAATTCTCGAACAAGGTGCTTTCCATTTGGATCCGTGAGGTCAATGACGTTTTTTCCTTCCAAGTCCAGCCTGTATGGATGCATTACCATCCGGCCAGAGGTGTCGTTTATCCAGAAATAGTCTTTCCTGTCGGCACCATAACGGATCCTTCGAAGGAACTCCTTTGCCTTTTCTTGGGCATCTTGAATGGAACACTCGCCTCGAATTACCTGGAAATTTAACCTCTCAAGCTCGTGGATGGCCATATTGACCATCTCTTTGAGCATCTCCTTTTTGCTGTCCATCATGTGCTGTTGCATGGAGGGGAAAAGGAATGTGAAGATCACTAGGGAAAAAAGCAAGATCGAAAGGATCGTGGGCAAAGCGATCTTGAGGTAATTTTTCTTCTCCACCCTGAATTTCTGCGTATTCATGCAAAAATCCTCTGTTGGGAATTCTTATATGAACAAAGAGGGGCCTTCAGGTTATAATCCTAAGTATGAATCGGCCTTTAAAAGAAAAACAAAAAGCAGAAATTAAGTTTTTAAGAAGTGGCATCTCCAGCCCCCTGAGGGGGCCACTTGGGCCCTACTGAAGAGGTAGTCAGGAAAGCTCCAAAAGAAAGGAGGCCGAGAAAATGCTTCTAAGGCTCAATAGGGGGGAAGATGCGTAACATGCGGGACATAAAGCGTTTGCTTGCCTCAGAGCGCTTGGAAACCTTTCTTGCAAGCAAAAAGGCTGTTCCCATTACAAGAAAACTTAGGCCGGCAGAGGGAACAATGGCATTAATCCCATTGGAGGAGGCCCAGTTGCCGCCTAAACAGGCCCCTAGTATGAAACCCATGGCTGGCAAAAAATAGAGGAGAAAAGATGCCGAACTCCTGATGATTCTTACTCTTGGATGCCCCTGGTGAGTACTTTCAACTATACCCTTCTCGACAATCATGATATGAGTCTCCAGCGTTTTTTCCATGATAACCATGCAAAAGAGCCAAAGCAAACCCTATATGGCAAATAAATGAGGAGAAGAGAATTTGCACCCCGTCCCACTTGAAGAAATAAGCCGGAGAATCAGCAGGTTACAAGGCTATCTTAAAGACCGGGATATTGATGCCGCCCTTATTATCCACCGCCCTAACCTCTACTACTTCTCAGGAACCGCTCAAAATGCCGTTCTATACATTCCAAGGTCTTCTGAGCCGCTCTTGATGGTCAAAAAGTATTACCCCAGGGCCAGGAAAGAATCACCCCTGAGAAAAGTCACCGGGATGAAAGGATTGAGAGAGATCAGAGAAAAAATTGATGCCCTTAGCAAAGGGAACCCTGGCCGCCTGGGCCTTGAATTGGACACCATTCCAGTAAGAGAGGCCTCATTTTACTCGGCCATGTTTGCGGCTTCAGAAATCCTAGATGTTTCGCCCTTTATTATGCGAACAAGAAGCATAAAATCTGGATGGGAGATCTCTAAGCTCAGGGAGACTGCAAAAAGGTCTGCCTTGAGCTTCGGACATGCAAAGGCCCTATTCTCGCAAGGCATTGAGGGGCCAAGCCTTTCAGCCAGGCTTGAGCTATTCATGCGTCGGCACAGGCACCAGGCCATGATAAGGATACGCGGCTTTAGGAAAAGGATGAGACCAGTATCAATTTCTCCTGTCCCTTCCCTGGGCTCTGGAGCTATCTTGCTCCAACTAACTTGGGCTTACCTGGGATACCACCACCTGGAAGGAAGGGTCTTATTTGGCTATGATGCCAGGGGCCACTCACCTAAGAGGCTTGAGGCATTGTCCCAGACACTGTTAGAGATAAAGTCCCTTGTAAAACCTGGAGCCACGTGGGGTGATATTTCCTCTTGGCTGGAAAGACAAGGGGAGGGTTATCGCCTTTTCGGCTGTGGCGTAGGGTTGGAGGTGATGGAGGTTCCGGTTGCAGGCGAGGATCAGGAGCTGCCTTTCGATGATGGCATGGTGCTCGCAATAGGCATCCGGCCCAATAGTCCTGGAGGGGGAGCCTGCCTGATGGAAACAGGCCTAATAACAAAGGATGGCTTTTCGCTGCTCAGAACTTAGTGGGGCGTCTCAATTCTCTCTAAGGCAAGGTAGGAGTGGATAAGGCCCTCAGGATATCTTCGAGTTCAACTTTAATTTCAGTTAATATCCGGTTGATATTTTTAGATGATTTACCTTTTCTTTGCCGAAGTTTCTTTCTTGCCCCCTCGATAGTCAGGTTTTCTTCGTAGAGGAGGCGTTTGATTTCTAAAATAATTTCCAGGTCTTTGCGCTCGTATGTCCGCTGCCTTGAATCGGCCCTTTTAGGCCTTATCTGGGGAAATTCAGTCTCCCAATATCTGAGCACGTAGGGTTCCACTCCCACGATGCGGCTTGCCTCTCCTATTCGAAAGTACCGCTTATCAGTGGGAATCTCAACCATCCTTTTATGCCTCCCTCAGCCGGCCTCCGGTTTCCTTCTCTATAGCTTTTATTATTGATCCATGCAAGCGGTTGACAAACTCACCCTCAAGGGTGCCTTCTTTTGACCTGTAACAGATCCTAAATGCAAGGGCCTTTTCCTGGGGGGCCAGCTTTCCTCCTTCAAAATAGTCAAATACATCCACCCACTCCACCAACTCCCCTCCCACCTCTCTGATAATACTTATAACCCGGGCGCTCTCCACTTCTTTAGGAAGCACAATGGACAAGTCCCTGTAAACGGCAGGATACTTAGGGATGGGAGTGAAACGCCTCTCACGGGGCATTACTTCAAGCAGGGCAGAGATTTCCAATTCAAGCAGGAAGGTCTCGGGCTCTTCTATCTCATATTCCTCGAGCACCTTTGCTAACACCTTTCCACACCGGCCGAGTAGTTTATCGCCGCAATAAACCCTGGCGGATAGGTCCGGCTGATAACTTGGGTGCCTTGCATCCCGGCTGAAGGATATGGAAGAAATGCCCAGGCTTTCAAGGAGTAACTCGGCTGCCCCCTTGATATCAAAGAAGTCTACGGCCCTCTCCTTTTCATACCATGGCTTTGCCATGAAAGGCCCGCACTCACAAGCCCCCAGCCAGTACTCCTCCCGGGGCAGCTCCTCTCCACTGTTATGAAAGACCTTTCCCCATTCAAATATCTTGACTCCCCTCTCGCCTCTTGCCAAGTTGCCCCTTAGAGTGCTTAAAAGTCCCGGAATCAGGGAGGTGCGCATCACAGATTGCTCCCTTGAGAGGGGATTCATAATCTTGACAAACCCATTGAGTTCACCTAAGCCAAGCTGCTCTACAGAATCAGGGGAGATGAAGCTGTAAGTGATCACCTCGGAAAAGCCCATTCCCCTCATAATCTCCTTTATCTTGCTTTTCAGGAGATCCTCTCTTCTTTCGCCCTCACCCGAGGCCCTTATGCTAGGTATTGTTACAGGAATATTATGGTACCCCACCATCCTTGCCACTTCTTCTATGAGATCCACCTCCCTTTGGATGTCAACGCGATAGGAAGGAGGGCTCACCTCATAGAGCCCCCTGCCTTTTGAAACAACTTTCATCCCCAGGTCCCCAAGCCGAGACTTTATAACTTTCCCCGACAAACGGGCCCCCAAGATCTGGTTGGTTCGGGAAGTGCGAATGCTTATGGCAGGAGGGACAAATTTGTTTGGATAGACGTCGATGATTCCTTTGGCAACCTTGCCGCCAGCCAGGCTTTGGATAAGGGAGGCGGCCCTGTCAATGGCCCTGGTTACGCCCTCTATATCTATGCCCCGCTCAAATCGATAAGAGGACTCGGTGCTGAGGCCAAGGGATTTGGCCCCCCTGCGAATTGTGATGGGATCAAAGTACGCGCTCTCAAGCAACACATCCCTTGTGCCTTCAAATATTTCGGAATTTAGCCCTCCCATGATTCCGGCCAAAGCCACAGGCCTTTCTCCATCCCAAATCATAAGCACATGGCTTCCAAGACGGTGAGTCTGGCCATCCAGGGTGGTAAAAAGAGTCCCCTCCTCAGCCCGTTTTACCACTATCCTCCTCCCCCTCAGGCGGTCAAGGTCAAAGGCATGAAGGGGCTGGCCCATCTCCAAGAGCACATAGTTAGTCACATCTACCACATTGTTAATGCCCCGGATCCCGCAAAGGTGGAGTTTATAACGAAGCCAGAAAGGGGATGGACCCAACTCTATCTCCTTTATCACCCGTGCAGCATAACGGGGGCAGCCCTGTGTGTCTAAAACCGTCACGCTGGTTATCTCGGCCACAGGCGGGCCTTCTTCAGATACTGTTACCTCAGGAAGCCTGAAACGGCGCCTTGTAATGGCTGCCACCTCCCTCGCAATGCCTATTACAGAGGCGCAATCCGGCCTGTTGGGTGTAAGGCCTATATCAAAAACCCAGTCAGCCAGCGGGAGCACTGATTCCAATGGCGTTCCTGGGAGCGTTTGCTCGGGCAACTCCATGATCCCTGAGTGGTCTTCTGTGAGCCCAAGCTCGTCTTCAGCCAAAAGCATGCCTTCTGACCTGACGCCGCGGATTTCCTGGACCCCTACCTCCCGTCCCTTGGCGATGCGAGAGCCGGGAGGCGCCAAAGGCGCAATCACACCCGGCAGCGCATTCGGCGCGCCACATACCACCTGGACGGTTCCCTCGCCGGTGTCCACCTGGCAGACGGAAAGGTTGGGCGCCTCGGGATGAGGCTTTACATCAAGGATTTTTGCAGCCACCACCCCTTGATAATCGACTCCCACTCTTTCTAGCTCCTCCACCTCCAGACCTGCCATGGTGAGGAGCTCCGCCAGCCTTTCTGGACTCTCCTTTATGCTGACAAATTCCTTGAGCCAGTTAAGATTGACCTGCATTTATAACCCGCGCTATTAAGTTCGTAGGATCCAAAGAGAGGCTCATTCAAATTGCCGGAGGAACCTCATGTCATTCCGATAAAAGAGCTGGATGTCGTCTATCCCGTATTTGAGCATAGCGATCCTCTCAATTCCCATGCCAAACGCAAATCCTGAATATTGCTCCGGATCATAGTCTACAAAGCCAAAAACCGCTGGATCCACCATGCCTGCGCCGAGGATTTCAAGCCAACCTGTCTCCGAGCATGTCCGGCACCCTTTCCCCTCACAGATCACGCAACGGATGTCCACCTCCGCGCTGGGTTCTGTAAAAGGGAAAAAACTGGGTCTGAACCTCACCCCGGTCTCAGGACCAAACATCTGGTGCACAAAGCTGATTAGAGTGCCTTTGAGATCTGAAAAACTCACTCCTCTGTCCACCAGTAGTCCTTCGACCTGGTGAAACATGGGGGTGTGGGATACATCAGAATCCCGACGGTAGACCTTGCCCGGAGCTATGATGGCAACCGGGGGGCGTTGAGATTCCATTACCCTTATCTGGATGGGAGAGGTGTGGGTCCTGAGCACCACCCTCTCTGATATATAGAAAGTGTCCTGCATATCGCGGGCAGGGTGATCTTTCGGTATATTGAGAGCCTCAAAGTTATAATAATCAAGTTCCACATCAGGCCCTTTGGCGATTCTGAAGCCCATGTTTTTAAAAATCTCACATACCCTTGTTGCAATCAGGGTAATGGGGTGAAGATGCCCTCTCAAGGGGCGTCTTCCGGGAAGGGTGATATCAACGAGGGAACGCCGTGCAGACTCTTCCTCTTCTTGTAACTTCTTTTTGGTCTCACTGAAGAGGCTGGTGAGGCCTTGCTTCACTGAATTGGCAAGCTTGCCCACTTGAGGGCGCTCTTCCGGCGAGAGGCTTCCAAGCCTCTTCATGAAGCTAGTGAGAAGCCCCTTTTTTCCGAGATACTTGATGCGGAACTGCTCCAAGGCAGCGAGGTCTTTTACCGCCCTGAGCTCTTCCTTGGCACGTCTTTCCAGTTGCCGGAGTTCTTCTTGCATATTTTGGCCGATCCGATCCAGGGGACACATTAGAGACTCTGTGAGATATTCTCCTCCCGAGGCCGGGACAAACTAAAAGGCATGGAACCTATTGCTGCGCCATGGAGGCTAATTGGGAGAATGCAGCAGGGTCGCGCACGGCCATGTCTGCCAAAATCTTTCGATCTAAGGCAATACCTGCCTTGCGAAGTCCACCCATGAATTTGCTGTAACTCAACCCATGTTGGCGGGCGGCAGCATTAATCCTTACAATCCATAGCTTCCTGAAGTCGCGTTTACGCTGCTTGCGGTCCCTATAGGCATACATGCCCGCCCGCATCACTGCCACATTGGCCACTCTGAATGCCTTGCCCCTGGCGCCTCGGTAACCCTTGGCCGCCTTTAAGACCCTCTTGCGTCTTCTTCTCGCCTTGAATCCTCTTTTAACCCTTGGCATCTCTATTACCTCTTCTTTTCAGTACGGTCTCAGGCTATTAACGGTAGGGCAGGAGCCTTGCCACCTGCCTCAGATTTGCATGATCCACCAGTGCCGGCTTTCGCAAGTTCCTCTTTCGTTTTGCACTCTTTTTGGTGAGTATGTGGCTTGCAAAGGCCTTGCGCCTGGCAATCTTACCTGATCCTGTGATCTTGAACCGCTTTGCGGCTCCCCTGTGAGTCTTGAGTTTAGGCATTTTCTCCTCCTCAATTACGACAATAGGGGCCCTTTTTTCCATAAGGCCCCGTCTATTCAATCCCCCCTGTGCCCATTTGGAATAAGGGAGGAGGCTGTGGAATTAGAGATCTTACAAACAATCGCGTAAAGATTTATTGGATCAAGACCTGGGCACCAGTATCATGCTTACGGTGTTACGGGCATCCTGTTTAGGGCCCTGCTCCACAGCACCCTTTTCTGCCACCTCTTCGGCCACCCTATCAAGCAGCCTGTATCCCGCCTCCATGTCCCTGCCCCTGAAGATCACCGTTACCTTAACGCGGTGTTTTTTATCAAGGAATTTCAAAATATTTCTCACCTTAAAGGCCAGATCATGTTCTTCGGTGTTAGGCCTCAGCTTCACCTCCTTCATCTGGAAGGCCTTGCTCTTCTTGCGCGCCTCCTGGATCTTCTTGCTGGCCTGATACTTAAATTTACCAAAATCCATGATCCGGCATACAGGGGGATCTGACTTTGGTGAGACCTCCACCAAATCAAGCCCCTCATCGCGCGCCACTCTCAGGGCCTCCTGTAATGGCAAAATCCCCAACTGTGTCCCATCTGCAGATATCAATCTGACCATCCTGGCCCTTATCTGCTCGTTGACCTTGACCTCAGTTTGCTTCTTGGCTATGGCTTACCTCCTTTGCTGAATTTCATCCCTAATGACCTCCAAGAATTTGGCCACATCCATCAACTCAAGATTCTTGCCGCTCCGCAGCCTGGGGGTCACTCCCTTGGCTTCCACCTCTTTGTCCCCAACAATCAGCATGTAAGGAATCTTCATCACCTGGGCCTCCCTTACCTTAAAGCCCAGCTTCTCATTCCTGAAATCAGCCTTTACCCTGATCCCAGCCTTTTTCAAAGCCCCGTAAACTTCTTGGGCGTGCGGGATGTGTCTGTCAGCAACCGTCAATACAATGGCTTGCACAGGGGCCAGCCAGGTGGGAAATGCGCCTGCGTGGTGTTCTATAAGTATGCCGATGAACCGCTCAATAGCCCCCAGGATCACCCTGTGAATCATGGCTGGCCTGCGGCGCTCCCCGTCTTTGTCCACATAATAGAGGTCAAATCTTTCGGGGAGGGTGAAATCGCACTGAATAGTGGCGCATTGCCATTTGCGGCCCAAGGCATCGCTGAGCTTCACATCGATCTTAGGGCCGTAAAAGGCGCCATCCCCTTCATTTATATCATAAGGAAGCCCACTTTGCTCCATGGCCTCCTTCAGGGCGCTGGTCGCCAACTCCCAGTCCTCGTCAGAGCCAATGGATTTGTCGGGACGCGTGCTCAACTCCAGTTCGTACTCAAAGCCAAACACGGCCATTACGTCCTGGACAAAGTTGATCACCCCCTTGATTTCCTGGTTCAGTTGCTCTGGGGCGCAGATTATGTGGGCATCGTCTTGGGTAAATTCCCTTACCCTCAATAGTCCATGGAGCACACCGGAGCGCTCATGGCGATGCACTGTGCCCAGCTCAAAGTAGCGCTTGGGGAGATCCCGATAACTCCTTATCTTGGATTTGTATATGAACATGTGGGCCAGGCAGTTCATGGGCTTAATGCCGTATGATTGCTCATCTATCGTGGTGAAATACATGTGTTCGCGGTAATTATCAAAATGCCCTGACTTTTTCCACAGCTCTGTTTTCAGAAGCTGGGGCCCACGAACGATCTCATACCCCCGCCTCAGGTGTTCTTGGACCTCGAAGTCCTCAATGACTTTCCTTAGTATCGCACCATTGGGATGCCAGACCACCATGCCCGCGCCTATCTCCTCATGGGTGCTGAAAAGCTCCAACTGGGCTCCTAGTTTGACATGGCTTCTTCTCTTGGCCTCTTCTATGCGGTGAAGGTACTGCTTCAGGCTCTTGCGATCAGGAAACGCGGTGCCGTAAATCCGGCTCAGCATCGCCCTTTTTTCGTCTCCCCGCCAGTAGGCCCCTGCCACTTTGGTCAACTTATAGGCCTTGATGTACTTGGTTGAGGGCACATGAGGACCTCTGCACAGATCCACAAAATCATGGTTTCGGTATAGGGTTACCCGCTCTTGGTCAAGCTCTTCCAGTATCTCTACCTTGTAGTCCTCACCCATCCTCTTGAAAAGCTCAATGGCCTCCCCTTTGGGTATCTCTTCCCTTAAGAAGGGGATGTCTGCCTTTATGAGCTCGCCCATCTTCTCTTCTATCTTGGGGAGATCTTCTTCCTTAAACGGCCTTACATAATCAAAATCATAATAAAAGCCATCCTCTATGGCAGGTCCTATGGTCACCTTGGCCTCAGGGAAAAGCTCTTTTACGGCCATGGCCATCACGTGGGATGCGCTGTGCCTCAAGATCTCCAGCCCTTCAGGGCTATCCAAGTATACGGGCTCCGGATGAGCTCCAGGGTCAACGGGAGAATTAAGGTCCAATAACTCGCCTTTGAGCTTTGCAGCCACAGCCCGCTCAAGGCCCTTGGCCCCATCCCTTTCCAGGGCCTCAAGAGCGGTTATGGTTTGTCTTCCGGGAGCATCTTGGCTCATGAAACAGGACCTTCCCTTCAATGAAAAATGAGGCATCTGAAACGGGCATGCTTATTTCAGATGCCTCATGCTTTACACTATGTACCGTGATTTCTCCGTGACAGAACTCAATAGACGTTGATTTTAACTACCTGAAAAAGGACCTCGCCATCCAAACATTCCCGGCTTTTATATACCATAACTTAGGGAAATGCAACAAAAAAGTAGGAAAAAAGGCCAGTCCTGAGACTGGCCTCCCCCGCTTTAAATTAAAATTAAATGGTAGGCACGACGAGATTTGAACTCGTGACCCCTACCGTGTCAGGGTAGTGCTCTCCCCCTGAGCTACGTGCCTACTGTCATTTGAAGAAATTAACAACCTCTCATTCCTCTGTCAAGCCCTAACCGTACCGCTATTCAGAAGACTGGGCCCCCTCTTCACTCATTATACCAAACCAATAATGCATGTAATGAAGCCCCGATGCCACTGTAAAAAGGCCGGTGATCCAAAAAAGCGGAGGGTGCAAACGCTCAACAGAGGGAATAAGGTCTTTTGCCAAGACCATGAATACGGTGACCAGTTGTAAACAGGTGGTGGCCTTGCTAAGGATTGAGGGGTTTGCGGTGAAGCTGTGGCGCGTCAAAAACACTATAAGCACTCCAAGGAGAATCATGACATCCCTGCTTATCACTAAGACGGTCAGCCAAACCGGGACCACCTTTTTCCATCCCAAGACCACAAAGGCAGTGACAAGAAGCAGCTTGTCGGCCAAGGGATCCAGGTATGAACCAAGGGTGCTCTTCTGATTAAAAACCCTGGCCACCAGCCCGTCTGCCCCGTCACTAATACCTGCTATTACAAATACGGTAAGGGCAGCCACCAAATCCCCATTTATCAAGTATATGATAAAGAGGGGAGCAAGGATGATCCTCAGCGCAGTAATGAGATTTGGAATTGTTATGGTTTTACGTAATCTTTTCAACAGAACATCCCATTGGAACAAGCTCAAGGGGCCAAATAAAAAATCACATTGTCTTCCCCTTGATCCACCCTTTCAACCTCTAGGGGCATGGCCTTGTGGCTCATCACCCTTTCAATAAAGCTAGTTATTGTGCCTGCATAGTCCACCTTCAGGGATACATACCCAGCACCTATACGGCTTTGCCTGACCTTCTTGACCCCTGGTATCTCTGAGTTCAGAAAATCCAGGAACCGGCGGTAGTCCAAGTAATTGGTAATCCCCCGGAGATTAACGATAATTGTCTGTACACTTCCCTGATGAGGTTGGATGTTTTCTTGAATGCACGGCAACAGCGGGGAAACAACCCTTTTAGCCAAGTCTTTTAAAAAATCCACCATCTCTTCAGGGTTCATATCAGGGTCAAGGAAGTGAGCTTGAGCCCCCTCGCATATGGTGCGTGCATCCTTTACACTGAACGCCTTGAGGCTCAGCAGCGCCTCTTGGCCACGGTATAATCGGCTCTTACCATATATGACCAAGTGGGCTCCAAACAATTCTCCCCACTTGGCCAGAGCAGACCTGCCGAGGGCCGTATTCCTCAAGTAGGGGGGAAAATTTGTCTCAGGCAGCTGGAGGATCCTATTGATAGGCTGGAACCCGGCCTCTTGAAACACGCTGATCAGGGCCAGCTCAGTAGCAGAAAGGGAAGATGACGCAGAAGGGTTTTGCCACCAGCAAGCCACCTCTCCATCCCGGTCCTCCAGCACCATGAACAGCACCTTGACCAAAGGGCCTTGCTGTTCCAATAGGCCTGCTCGCTTAAGCCTTTGTTCTGCCAATTTTCTGTTGATTTTTAGCTTCACGATCACAAAGTATTTATCACCACTCTTGCTCTCGGCCAAGATGTGGAAATTCTCCACCAGCTCATTTGCCCTGGGTAGCAACTCTTGGACGACCCTTTCTAAATTCTGTGAGACCAGATCTGCCCCAAGTTGGGAGATTATATAGTTTTCCACCGCCTTATTAAGGGCCCGTGAGACCGCCAGTCTCTTGGCAGCTGCATAGTTTTCATCTTTTACATTTGCCCAGCCAATGGAGTAAAAGTAATCTTTTTGGACCCCGACCGACCATGCATCCTTTGAAAACAATAGGGCCTGGA
>JAMOVZ010000157.1 GCA_027061865.1 Desulfobacterales bacterium | reverse complement strand
CTGGAAGTGGAGTAAATTCGGGTCAAGTTAGCCAGAAGAGAGGAGGAGACAGGAATGGACATTAAAGTTATTGGCGTTGTAGGCGCAGGACAGATGGGATCAGGGATAGCGCAGGTAGCGGCAGCGGCCGGCTTTTCTGTGATATTAAACGATATCAAGGATGAATTCGTTGAAAAGGGCTTTTCTGCCATTGAAAAGAGTCTGGCAAGGCTCGTAAAGAAGGAAAAGATTACTGAAAAAGAACAACAGGAGATATTGTCCCGTATAGAGGGTTCAACAGCTCTTGAAGACATGGTTAGGGCAGACTTTGTAGTGGAGGCCATTGTGGAGAATGAAGCCGTAAAACGGGAGGTATTCGGCCAATTGGATAATTACTGCAAGGAGCATGTCATCTTGAGCTCAAACACTTCTTCCATCTCCATTACAAAGATCGCCGCCGCAACCCGCAGGCCTGAAAAGGTCATTGGGATGCACTTCATGAACCCTGTCCCCCTCATGAAGCTCGTGGAAATTATAAAGGGCCTTGCTACCAATGGGGAGACCTTTGAAATTACCAAGGGGCTGGCAGAGAAAATGGGCAAGGTGCCGGTACCTGCAAATGATTTCCCGGGATTCATCAGCAACCGCATCTTAATGCCCATGATAAATGAGGCAATTTACGCCTTGTTTGAGGGGGTGGGAAGTGTTGAGGACATTGATCAAGTGATGAGGCTTGGCATGAACCATCCCATGGGCCCCCTGGCCTTGGCGGACCTAATAGGGCTTGATACGTGCCTTGCAATATTGGAAGTGCTCCACAGCGGCTTGGGTGACGACAAATACCGGCCATGCCCGCTGCTCAGGAAATATGTGGATGCCGGCTGGCTTGGGAGAAAGACGGGCCAAGGCTTTTACAACTACAGTTAACATCTTGGAATTACAGTGGAAGTTTAAGAGCTGCCGGTGCGCCATTAACGTTCTTATTGCAAAAGCGGGAGGGGTTTAGTAATCTGAAGAATCAAAGACCTGGTCTTCAACAGATGGAAAATGTCTGATGTGGCTTGAATCCTAAACCAGGAGAAAAGATCATGGCAAAGATTCTTATCGTGGACGATGAAGAACATATCCGATTCCTCTATTCAGAGGAACTTACTGAGGCCGGCTATGAGGTGGTTACTGCTGATAGTGGCTATAAGCTGCTGGAAAAGATAGAAGAGGAAAAACCTGATCTGGTGGTCCTTGACATAAAGATGGCAGAGTACAATGGCCTTGATCTCCTCCAGGACATTAGAAACAAGTTTTACAACCTCCCCGTGGTTCTCTGCACTGCCTATGACACCTTTAAGGAGGATATGAAGTCCATTGCGGCCGATTTTTATGTGATCAAGTCTTTTGACCTCACCGAACTGAAGAACAAGATAGCAATGGCTTTGGCAGCAAGCTCAGAGAATGGTGTAGAAGAGGAGCCCCCCCAAGAAAGTGAAGAGGCCTGAGGACTCCTCTATTTATTTGTGGTATTTTTCTCCCTTTATGATGGTAAAGGCCCTATAGATCTGCTCAAGCAAAACCAGTCTGCAAAGCTCGTGGGTCAAGGTAAGGCGGGAGAGAGAAAATGTCTCATTTGCCCGCTTCCCAATAGAGTCATCTAATCCTAAAGGGCCGCCAATTACAAAGGTTATAGGCTGTCCCCTCGATAGCAGTGCCGCCTGGAACTTCGAGAACTCTAAAGAATCCATAATGTTCCCATCCATATCAAGTGTGACCACGAGGTCTTTTGCCCCTATGCGCCTTTCAATTTGCGAGGCCTCCTCCTTTAACACCTGTCGATTTGTCTTGCCCTTGGTTATCTTGGCTCCCCTGACCTCAACCCATTCTGTGCTTACATAATGCTTGATTTTATTGAGATAAAATTCTTCCCCTTGCCTCAAAAAAGGAGCCTTTGTCTTTCCAACCACTATAAATCTTAGTTTTGGCATTGCCTTGAGTCACATCATAATATTTTGGGGCAAGATTCTCTGGGTTTCAATCCCAAGATTGCAGCTATCTCTCTGGCCATTGCCTCCACAAAGGCATTCATTTCTTCGGCCTCCAAGGCCTTTCCTGGCTCTGGAAATTTCTTCACAGACCGGGGACGGACCAAAATTGGAGCATTCTTGAGTTCTTCTTTAGGTTTCACCCTAAATTCTGGTCCAAAGCTGTCTTCAAAATACATTTGTTGGAAATTGGCAAACTTTATGGCATGTGCGGTGGAATCCAGGACCCCAATTTCACCATCCTCCACCAGGCCCATTTGGACAGCCCTCCTGAATCCTGCCAAAGACTCACCTCCTTGTGTGCAGGCGATGTGGCCGTGGCGGTTGGCAATAATCATGTTGTCCATTATTTCCTGCTCTCTCACCTGGACGACAAATATACGCTGCTCTCCTGCAGCCTTTTCATAGTCCTCCACCAACTTAATGACCCTGGGCATTGATACGGGATTGCCAATCATGGCAGCCTGAGCCACGCTTGGCTTGACTGTGACAGGGAAGAACTTGCGGCGGGCAGGCGATTTTTCCAAATAGTAGCGGTACACAGGATCTGCGTGCTCTGATTGGACCCCTATTATCTTTGGCAAATTCTTAATCAATCCAGCATCATAAAACTTAAGGAATCCGCTCATTACAGCAGTGATGTTACCGGCATTTCCAATGGGAACCACCACTACCTTGTCTCCCACCTCATAGTCAAAATCCTGTGCGATCTCAAAGGAGAATGATTCTTGGCCCAGGATCCTCCAGCTGTTCTTGGAATTGAGGAGCACAACATCGTAGTTATCTGCCAGCCTCTCTACCACTTTCATGCAGTCATCAAACACTCCCGGTATCTCCAATACCTTGGCTCCACTGCCCAGGGGTTGAGAGAGTTGCTGAGGAG
>JAMOVZ010000156.1 GCA_027061865.1 Desulfobacterales bacterium | reverse complement strand
GGTGGAAATGCCGTGGGACTTGAATGCGCCTTATTCCTTGCATATCAGGGGACGCTTCCGCCGGAAGTCCTCCACTTCCTTGTGACTAACAGGGCTGAGTCTTGGGATGTGATCCAAGAACTGGTAGACAAAGGCAACAAGGAAGTAACCGTGTTTGAGATGAGCGGCAAGGCGGGCCAAGACATAGGTCTTTCCACCCGGTGGACCGTGATGGCAGAACTCAAGCGCCTAGGCGTCAAAGTGAGGACCAATACAAAGGTCACAGCCATCACCAGCCAAGGCCTTGAGGTAGAGCATGACGGAAACATGGAACAGGTTGAGGCCGCCACAGTGGTCCTTGCCGTTGGCTCTCAACCTGAAAACGGCTTGGCCAAGGAGCTCGAGGACATGGGTATTGAGGCCCACGTAATTGGTGATGCAAAAAGGACTGCCAATGCTCTTCAAGCGGTTCGCGAAGGTTTTATGGTGGCTTTAAAGATATAGGGAAAGGGGATCCAATTTCCTCCCGCCCCTATATCGTGCGGCCTTCTTTAGCAGGGTGCCATGAAGATTGGCGTTATATCAGATACTCATCTTAAAATAAGCACGCCATTCTTGAACAGGGTGATAGGGCACTATTTCAAGGATGTGGACTTGGTGCTCCATGCAGGAGACATCACGACTCCTGATGTGCTTGAGGCATTCAATGGCAAGGAACTGATAGCGGTCTCTGGCAATATGGACAGCCCCGAGATAAAGAGGCGCTTTCCTCAAAAGGAGACGGTTACTGTCAAGGGAATCACCATGGGCCTCACCCACGGCACGGGTTCCCCATTTGGGATTACAAAGAGGGTGAGAGTCCTCTTCCCTCAGATTGACTGTATCGTATTTGGGCACACACATGTGCCAATGAACAAAACGGAAGGGGGCACACTGTTTTTTAACCCTGGCTCGTTTAAGGCCTGCATTCCCCACTTTTGGCGCCGCACCATAGGCATACTGGAAATAAAGGACGGAATAAAGGGGCGCGTGATCAGAATTCCGAGATCTTTTCGAAAATAGGCAGAGAGGGACGGATGGAACTCATGGAGCAAGAGGAAAGGTGGATCAGAACTCATTGCGGCAGAATGGATCACGGGGGCTGCAGCCTCCTGGTCCAAGTAAGAGATGGACAAATAACCAGAATAAAGGGTGACCCTGATGGGTATCTGAACAAGGGCTATATCTGCCCGAAAGGAGTTCATTCCTATAAAAAGCTTTATCATCCGAAACGCCTCACCAAACCCCTCAAGAGGCTGGGCCAGAGGGGAGAAAATCAGTGGCAGGAGATCTCGTGGGATCAAGCCCTGGATGAGATCGCAAGGGGTTTGGGGCGCGTGCGAGACAAGTGGGGGCCAAAGGCGGTTGGGTTCTGCCAAGGCATGCCAAAAGGACTTGAACACTTTGTGCTCATCAGGCTTGCTAATGCCTTTGGCTCACCCAATGTGGTGGCTGTCCAAGATGTCTGCCACGCCCCCAGGGAGGTAACAGGGCTTCATACCTGTGGGTTTTATCCTGTGGCAGACTTTCACCATCAAAGCCGCCTCATCATCCTCTGGGGGAGCAATCTCCCCCACACAAACGAGGAAGGGGAAATCTGCAGTCTCCTAATGAAGCAGCTAAGAAACGGAGCCAAGCTAATTGTGGCAGACCCGCGAAGAACTGAACTGGCCAGGAGAGCCAAACCATGGCTTCAGCTGATGCCGGGAAGCGATCTCTTCCTGGCCCTCTCTTTCCTCCACGTCATAATTGAAGAGGAATTGTATGATAAAGATTTTGTCCATCATTACTGCACGGGTTTTGATGAGCTTGCAGACCATGTGGCCAGCTTCAGTCCAGAAGCAACCACGAGTTATACTAAGCTGGATCCAGAAGTTGTTCGAAGTGTTGCAAGGCTCTATGCCAGGCACAGGCCAGCAGTAATTCAGTGGGGAAACGCCATAGAACACACAAGGCGCAATTTTTTAACCGCTAAGGCATTAATCTCGCTGATGGCCGTTACTGGCAACCTGGACATACCTGGCGGAAACATCCACCCCCTTGATCCTCCCATCATGCCGCTGGGGAAATTCGTGCGAGCAGATCTGTTGCCAAACAAACGGAAAGAGATGATTCACGCACACCACGGAGCCATCCCAAGGCTCATGACCGTGCCCCCATCCCACTTTGTAAATGCCGTCCTCACAGAGGAGCCCTACCCGGTAAAGGCAGCTTATGTTCAATGTGCAAACCCATTGGTCACGTGGGCGGAGAGCCTTCGGGTGCATCAGGCCCTGATGCACTTGGATTTCTTGGCAGTGTCCGATATCTTCATGACCCCCACTGCCTTGCTTGCAGACATAGTGCTGCCTGCCGCGACCCAGTTTGAATTCAATGACATCGGCCACTATGGGCTTGGGCACGGTTGTATCCTTGCAAGGCCAAAGGTGGTGGATCCACGCCAGGATTGCTGGCCCGATATCAAGATCTTAAATCAGCTCGGAAAGATGCTTACTGACAAGAGATTGTGGTTTGATGACTACGAGGGGCTCTTGGAACTGTTGCTGAGGCCTGCTGGCTTGACCTACCGGCAATTTGCAGAGCTTGGGTATCTAAAAGGCGAAGACAGGTTTAGAAAATACCAGCAAAACGGGTTTAAGACTCGAAGCCGAAAGGTTGAGTTGGCCCCCTTGGGGCCAAGCCCCCAAGACCTTATTGAGGACAACTCTGAACAATTCCCTCTTGTGCTAACTACGGCCAAGAGCCCAAACTATCTCCACTCTTCTTACAGGTGGCTGGCCGAGTTGAGAAAGAGGGAACCAGAGCCTACAGTGCGCATTCACCCAAAAACCGCCGCCCTCTATGGCCTTAGCCCTGGTGAATATGTAATAATAGAGACG
>JAMOVZ010000155.1 GCA_027061865.1 Desulfobacterales bacterium | reverse complement strand
TTCCCTTCATGCGGGAGACCGCCCTCTCAAGGTGGGATACAGCCTCCGGAATCCTGCCCATATAAAACAGTGCCTTCCCGTGATAGAAGGAGATCTCCGGGTAGCGCCTGGTCAACTCGGCGGAAAAGACCTTGGCCGTCTCCGCTATGAGTTCGTACTTTGATTCCCTGTGCCAGTCGGATACGTTTGTCTTAAAGATCTCCCATGCCCGGTCTTCCCGGCCTGATGCAAAGAGCGAGGCCATGGCGCGCTCCATCGCCCCGCACTCCAGGAAGTATTCAAAGGCCCGCAAATGTACTTCTTCCCGCTCCTGGTCTGTCAGCCCAGTCTGGGCCTCTTCTTCCAACAGGGCGGCCCATATGCTCGAGAAGCAGAAGCTCTTCTCCGACACCTCCTGGAGAAAAATCTCCTTCTCCATGAGAAACTCCTGGGCCTCCCTCCCTGTCACCACCTTGATCAGGCCTGCATCAAATGGCGCCACCAAGGAGAGCCGCAAAAGTGCCTTCTTGTCCTGCGGGGATGCCTTGTACCAGACCTCGTCTCTGAGATAGGCCTGGGCAGCGGACCTGGCTAGGGTATCAAGCCCCCTTGTGTATTCCCTGGCAAGCAAAACGGCCATAGCTGGCCATCCGCCTGAGAGTTTTCCTATCTCTATGGCAGCGGAGGCTGGTAGATTGAACCTGTCAGTCAGGAGTCTGATTTCTTCCTCGTCGAAGAAGAGATCGGCAGCATGAAGGATCACACACCTGGACTCTGCCCTCATTCTGGCTAGCCTGATCCCGACAGGGGAAGACCTGGACGCCAGAACCAGACAGCAGCCCTGAGGCAGTCTTTCCAGCACTCTGTTTACTATCTCCACATGGATAGGGCTTTCAGCTACCTCTTCCCAGTTGTCTAACACTAGAAAAAACGGACTACCGTATTCCAGGATCATCACATCCAGCAGGACATCAAGACGCCCCATGAGCATAGCAGAGAGGTCTCTGGGCTCGTTCCTTGGAAGCCTGGAGCGCAGATTGAGCCCGGGCACGAGTGAAGCAACTTTTTTTATCAGGAGATCTAGTACCCCCTGGGCGCTCCTGCCGATCTCATGAAAGGAAATCCATATGGCAGGAAAGGCGTAACGGCGCACCAACTGCCTGACAAACTCTGTCTTCCCTGCACCAGAAGGCCCCACCAGGACTACTACTGTGCCTTGGGGCCTGAAGCCAGGTAGCTCCCTCTCCAAGGCAGAAAAAGGTCTGATGCGGTCTATGATCCTGCCGCTTGGAAGTGAAAGGCCAGAGAGTTTAGAATCTCCCCTGGATTTTAAGCCATAATCCATAACCTTGCGGACGGTTTTTCGCCTTTAGCTCATGGTAAGCCTTGAGGACAAGGGCGTAGTTATCCCCCAAGAACCTCGCCCCGGGCCCCAGCGCAAACACAAATCCCCTATCGTCCTTCACCCGGTGTCCATCTATTTCATCATCGGAAATTTGTTTGTAGACATAACCTAGGAGCCCCAGACGCAAATTGTCCGCAAGGGGGACACCCAGGGCAAGGTCGACGTGGAGCTCACGGCCAGGCCTCAGGCTGTGTCTCCTACTGTATAGATCCAGATAGTCGTCATTGGTGGTATGGAAGTCTACCATGACCTTGGAGGACAGGTCTATGCCAGGGCTCACTATCACAGTAATCGCCAGGGTTGGCTCAAAGGTCCAGTGGTTTCTGGCAAGCAGAGTGGTGGCAGGATGTTTGGGATTATAGTGGCCGGTTGGGGCATAAAGGTCCAGGGAAAGTATGGTATGAAGGCCCTGGCCCCAATGCCAACCGAGGAGCAAGGGGCTGAACACCACGTCCCCTACCCCGGAAAACCGGTCGTCCATCAATACCACCCCGCGGTTCTTAGCCGATATGTCCGCTGAGTATACGGAGGCTGCGAAGTAGAAGCCATACTCTCCTCCCAGCACCTTCATCCCAGGAAAAAACACTAAGCGCAGGGCCTCGGCGACGATCCTCAGATCAAAATCTAGACCCTGAGTGTTCTTTCCTCTTGCATCATGGAACTCATCCGCCGTATACATGTAAGAATAGCTGATGAAATAGACCCCTGGCCCAGGGGCGACCCCGCACATAAAGTCCTCTGCCCCGTTTGGATAGTGCTGGCCTCCTCCGGCATAGGAAGATCCTACCCTCCACAGGAAAATAAATACCATCAGGAGAATAGAGCACATCCCACAAATTTCCACGAATGGACTCCTCCAAGGCCACCCTCGATGATTTGTAAAAAATCGGGTTTTAGAGATTAAAATTTTGAGAAATCGCTTTTTAGAGATTGGGGCAAGCATGATCATGGAAGCCGAAATTGAAGGTCATAATCCTATAGCAGGTTAAAAAGGAGACCTCTTGAAAAAATGTTCTTCAGCTTCGGAGACAGGCAAAATTTAAAAATTTAAGATCTTACCTGTTCTCATACGCTGCTTTCTCAAAGGTCTCAAAAAGACATCTATCAGATGAAAATTTTGTTGTCAAGCAGACTATATGAATACTACAATAACTAAATCTAATCTAAATATAGTTTATTATTTCTACATAAGTTAATAAAAAAAATTCATTAAAATTCATCAATTCTTACAAAGATCACATCAAATATAGGTCAGAGAAGATTTGTTGAAAGGCAAACCCTACACTTTCCATTCAAATTGTCAGTCATTTGTCAGTGACGCCTTTTATAAGAGACCTCTGAAAAAATGTTCTTAAGCTTCGGATAAAAAGCATGGCGGAGACAGGCCAGGGGGCCTGTCCCTCTAAGGTCATTTTCAGGGAGGGGAAACAAAGCTTCACCTACTAGGTGCAGCCGTAAGGGATCCTTTCCCATTTTTTCACAGAAAGAATGGATTCTAAAGAGTCACTTAACTGAGACTCAAAAAGGGGGTGAGAGG
>JAMOVZ010000154.1 GCA_027061865.1 Desulfobacterales bacterium | reverse complement strand
ATTTGTCACACATGAGCATAGTGACCACATCAGAGGGGTGGGGCCTTTTGCCCGGCGGTTCAAGGTCCCTGTTTTTATGAACCGGGCAACATACAGTTCTGCACGAAAGGCGCTCGGGCCCCTTCCCATGCCGCTCTTTTTTAATACTGGAGAAACCATCACCTTTGAGTCCTTCACCTTGGAATTCTTCTCCAAGTGCCATGATGCTGCAGACCCTGTGGGAGTGGTGCTTAACCACAACGGGGTGAGACTGGGGCTGCTGACCGATGTGGGCAAAAGCACTCTGCTTCTGGAAGACCGCTTGAAGGGTTGTGATGCCTTGGTGTTGGAATTCAACCACGACCCACTGATGCTGGCCCAAGGCCCCTACACCTTGGAGCTAAAGAGAAGGATAAGGGGTCCCCAAGGGCACCTGTCAAATGAACAGGCTGCCGGCCTCTTGGAAGTGCTCTGCCATGAAAGATTGAAGACCCTGGTCTTGGCTCATCTAAGTGAGGTGAACAACGAGCCCCAAAAGGCGCTGCAACGAGCAGCAGGAGCCCTTAAAGGCCCTGAGCTTAAAGGGGTGCGCCTTGTTGTGGGCAGCCAATACGAGCCTACTCCGGTTCTAGATCTTTTTTAGGAATCAGGGGGAGTATGTCCTTGAAAGAAAAACCAAGGCGAAAGAAAAAGAGATACCTCTGTACTTGTTGTGGAAATGAACAACCCTTTTGCTGGGTGTGCCCGTGCGGCTTTCAGATATGTAACGATTGCATGGAGGAAAACCTTTGGGGACTCACCTGCAGTGGCATAAACTGGCAATGCCCTGATTGCGGGTCTCTTAGGCCTTATTGAGATTTTGAGCAAAAAAATATGGGTTTAGATATGGTCGGATTGATTTCCAACGGCAGGTTAGCATGGCTCTGGACGGTAGTGGTGCTTGCCCTGCTTTGGGGTTGTGCCACGGTACCGCTCACAGAGCGAAAGGCCCTGAGGTTGGTGCCTTCATCAGAAATCGTGGGCCTTGGCATCCAAGAATATAGAAAGGTGCTCAGGAAGGCAAAGCTTTCTCAGGATAGGGCAAAGGTGGCCATGGTGAGGCGTGTGGGCAGGAGGATCGCCAGGGCCGCCGAAGAGTTTCTCGTCGAGGAGGGCTTGGGGCATGAAGTTGGCAATTATCAGTGGGAATTCAATCTCATTGAGGACGATAAGGTGGTGAATGCCTGGTGTATGCCAGGAGGAAAGGTGGCCGTTTACACCGGCATCCTCAAGTTCACCAAGGACGAGGAAGGCCTTGCCGTTGTATTAGGCCACGAGATAGCCCATGCCATTGCAGGCCATGGAAATGAGCGCATGAGTCAGGCCTTGCTGGTCCACCTTGGAGGCTTGGCCCTTTCCGTGGCTTTGAAAACAAAGCCGAAAGAGACCCGCAAGCTTTTTGGAGCCCTTTTCGGTATAGGAGCTATGGTGGGATTCATACTCCCTTATAGCAGGCTCCAGGAGGCTGAGGCAGACAGGATTGGCCTTGTGCTGATGGCTAGAGCTGGTTATGACCCGAGGGCTGCAATAGGGTTTTGGGAGAGGATGAGCAAGGATTCGGGGCCAAGACCGCCCCAATTCCTCTCTACACATCCGGCACCTGCTGCCAGGATTGAACAGATCAAGAGGTTCATCCCAGAGGCCTTGCCTTATTTCCAGCGCTTCAAGAAAAAAAGTGTCCCTATCCACTGATCCAAAGGAGAAAAGAGATATGGAAGCCACTTGCACCATTGATTCCTTTTTCTTCGCCCTCGTAAGGGTCATTGACGCCATTTACAGAGATGACGAAGAGCTGGGTGACATCCTTTACTTCATCGTATCTTTGGCAACCGAGCTTACAGGAGGCAAAGGAGCAACACTGAGGGTGTTGGAGCACGGAAGCTTTGATCTAAAGGTGGTAAGCAGCTATGGCCTTAGCCGCGAGTATCTGGACTCAGGAGCCATAGACCATGGAAAAAGCATCACGGAGATCCAGCAGGGAGACACAATCATCATCAACGATTTTGAACATGAGTCCAGGCTCCAGAATATTGAAGCTGCTGTTAAGGAAGGTTTGAAGGCGGTAATAGGGATACCTTTTACGGTAAATGAGACCACCTACAGTATTCTAAGGGTCTATTATGCCTCAAAAAAGGTCCCCACCCATGATGAAATGGAGCTGCTGAACAGCCTTGGCAAGCTTAGCTGCCTCGCCATTGAGAGGGCGGCTGTCAGTCAGATGAGGGATGCCTTGAGATGAAAGGCCCCCTTTCAGGACCTCATCAAAGAATCAAAGATCCAGTGCTCCACATTGTCCTTTACGAACCTGAAATTCCTGCAAATACAGGCAATATAGCAAGGCTTTGTGCGGCTGCCAGGCTCCCATTACACCTGATTCATCCTCTGGGCTTCAGTGTGGATGACAAGCACCTAAGGCGGGCAGGCCTGGATTATTGGCCCCAGGTGGACGTGCGCCACCACTGTTCATTTGAGTCATTTCAAGAAACCGTTGAAAGAGGGGCTGCTATCCTCTGCCTTAGCGCCCGCTGTGCTCCGGCCTATACAAAGGCGCAGGTCAAAAAAGGCGATTATTTGCTCTTTGGACCTGAAACCAGAGGACTCCCTCCTGAAGCGAGGGACCGGTTGCCCTGCTTCAGGATTCCCATGTGGGGAAAGGTAAGGAGCCTCAATCTTTCCACTGCGGTAGGGATTGTGGCCTACCATTACCTCCATGTATTGGGGCTATTTTGATAGACCCTTCCATCATCCGTTCCTTTTGCTGCAGACTTCCCAACTCATAGGCCTTTGAGGCGGCTAGGAGAGATACGATACTGCAGGTGCTTTTTTACAAAAGGCGGGTGCGGCAGAGCTTGGAAAGCTCACTCAGCAGGGAGTGAACCATTGAGGCCTCGGCTGGTTTCATGGT
>JAMOVZ010000153.1 GCA_027061865.1 Desulfobacterales bacterium | reverse complement strand
CCTTTTTCGCCCTTCCTCAACACACTGGGCCAGGGCCTTGAGGTAAAGGGGATGGTCTGGATAGCTGTCTATTGTCACATAGTCGCTTATGCCAAGCTGCCTTGCCGCCTCCTTGAAGTCGTCTATGGATGTTCCGCTGGTGGCAAGGCTGTAATGGGGATACATTGACAAGGCCACGAACTTGGAGACACCTTTGTCAATGAGGCCGTGAAGTTGATCCTTTGTCCTTGGGGCAAAGTAGCGCATGCCTGGAACACACAGATACTCCTCACCATCAGGGGCAGTATCATTTAGCTGCGCCTCAAGGGCCTTGGCCTGACGATTAGTAATGTCCAAAAGGGGGCTCTTGCCACCAATCTTTGCATAACATGCAGCGCTCTTTGGGGCCCTCCTTTTGGCAATGAACCATGCAATTGGCCTTTGGAGAAAAGAGGGGCCAAGTCTTATGATTTTCCTGTCGGAGAAGAGATTGAACAGAAAGGGGCGCACTGCCTCGAGACTGTCAGGGCCCCCCATATTTAACAGTATGACACCTATCTTCTTCATCAGGCAGAAAGCTCGTGGATTATATCAATGGCAAGCTTCACCTTTTCTGGCGGGATTTCTGGCAAAACCCCGTGACCAAGATTGAATATATGGGCCTTTGCCTGAAGCCCCTGGAGAATTATCTCCGATATCCTCTCTCTTAGGCGATCCTCAGACAGAAACAGCAGACATGGATCGAGATTGCCCTGTACCACCGTATCTGGCCCGAGGGATTTCAGGGCCGTCTCTACGTCGGTACGCCAGTCGAGACCAATGACATCGGCACCGGAAAGGGCAGTCAGATCCAGGAGATGACCACCGTCGTAGACAAAGTATATCATTGGAACGCCCTTTGGCCTCAGGGCATTGAAAATCCTTCTTGCGTAAATGAGTGCGGCATCCCTGAAGTCGTGGCGGGTGAGGACACCTGCCCAGGTATCGAAGAGTTGAATGGCTTGGGCCCCTGCATCTATCTGGGCCGACAGATAGGATATTGTCACATCGGTGATGAGATCCATCACCTTCCTGAATAGGGCAGGATTCGAAAAGAGCATCTTCTTGATGTTTACAAAGCTCTTTGTGGTTCCGCCCTCGACCAGATAGGTGGCCATGGTGAATGGCGCCCCGGCAAAGCCTATGAGGGGCACCCTGTCCGCCAGCTGCCTTCTCAAAATCTTTATGGTCTCCAGGACAAAGGGGACGTCCTTTTCTGGTTCAATGGGATGAAGCCTTTTGAAGTCTTCATCGCTACGGACTGGAGGGTCCAGAACCGGCCCCTTCCCTTCCACAAAGGAGAGCCCAGCACCCATTGCCTCGAGGGGAATGAGGATGTCAGAGAAGAGAATTGCAGCATCCACCCCAAGGAGATCAACTGGCTGCAAGGTAACCTGGGCGGCAAGTTCCGGGGTCTTGCACATTGTGAGAAAGTCGGCCTTGCCCCTAATCTCCTGATACTCAGGAAGATACCTTCCTGCCTGCCTCATGAACCAAACAGGCACCGGGGCTGTTCTCTCTCCCCGGCACGCCCTGAGAAAAATGTCCCTCATTTATTCTTATCCTCCAATCCTTTTAGTTTCCTGGGCGTGTAGCTGCAAAAGGGTTCCTGTTCCAGATAGTCACCGCTGACTGCATAGGCCCTTGCCCTGCAACCACCACAGACCCTTATATATTCACACGCTCCACAAGATCCTTTATAACGGGAAAAATCCCTGAGCTCCTGAAACAGCTGGGAGCCGTCCCAAATTTCCTTGAGGGGTTGCTCCCTTATGTTACCTGCCGGAAGGGGGAAGTAACTGCAAGGCAGCACATTACCATCGACATCGATAAGGCATATGAGCTGGCCGGCCAAACAGCCCTTTGAGCCGCCTGTGGAAAACTTCAGACTTCTGTGCTCCAGCTTCTCGCCGTCCCGCTTCGCCAGTTGCATCTTCACCCTGTAGTAATGGGGGGCGCATGTTGGGCGCACTAGGAGATCCTTCTCCTTTTTCTCCATCTCATAGTGCCACTCGAGGAGCTTTTCATAGTCCTCAGGGCTTATGAGTTCGCTCATTATCTCCTCACCACGCCCAGTAGGTACGATCATGAACATGTACCAGGCAGTGGCGCCTATCTCCTTGGCAAGGCGATAGACATTTGGGATGTCATGCTGGTTACGCTTGGTAAAGGAAGAATTTATGAGAAAACTTATGCCATGTTCCCTGCAGAGCCGTGCAGCATTCATGGTTCCCTCAAAGGCCCCTGGCTGATTTCTGAAGTTGTCGTGTATCTCGGCGGTGGAACCATCGAGGCTCAAGGAGACCATTTTTATCCCTGCCTCCTTGATCTTTTCACACGTCTCTGGGGTCACAAGGGTTCCATTGGTGGCGAGGCACATCCTAAGCCCTTTTTCAGTGCCGTAGCAGGCAAGGTCGAACCAGTCCTCTCTGAGAAGGGGCTCCCCGCCAGACAGCACAACCACGGGTTTTGAAAAGGAGGAAATGTCATCGAGTATCCTCTTTCCTTCCTCGGTGGAAAAGTCGGGATGCTCCTTGACCTCCAGCTCCGATGAAGATCGGCAGTGAACGCAGTGGAGATTACATCTTCTCGTTATTTCCCATGCAAGCCACTTAAGCTCAAATTCCATAACCTTGACCTCAAAAATTTTGACCTTTAAAGGACCCTCGGCCCAGAGAAACTCTCTTTAATTCATACAAAGGCAATATACTAGCCTTTTAGCAATCCCAATGGCAAACAAAAACTTATTCCTCCCCTGCCCCTCTCACTGCCAGAAGACCCTGCTCATAAAGTTCGAGATAACGCTCTGAGACCTTGTCCCAGGTGTATTTTTCAAGGATTATCTCCACTGCCCTTTGCCGCATTGCCTCAAGGGTGGCAGGGGATTCGTTGAAAATGGCAATGGCCCTAGCCATAACCGATGCAAGCTC
>JAMOVZ010000152.1 GCA_027061865.1 Desulfobacterales bacterium | reverse complement strand
CTGCTGTAACCGGCTGTGTTCTTCTTCATGAATCTATATGTCATTAAATGCTTCTCTCCCACTTGATCACCTTATCGGAAGCTTGTGTTCCTTTCACAAAAGGTATCTTATGTGAAACGATTTTGTCGTTTTCTCCTTCCTAACCCCCAAATCAAAAGGGGAATTTTATACCAAATCGTTTCAGCTAATATATTATGGTTGTTTTTTCGTGGGATAAACTAAATTTAATATTGACCTCACTAATTCGTGATAATAGTTTTAAAACTGATCCAAAGGAGGTCTTTTTCATGTCTACGAAAAAGGTTTTGTTCACCGAGGACCTGGATCATGGACAAGTGATTGATGGCGTAAAGATTGTCAATCCCTTTAAATGAGGAGTTAAATTTCTAAATCATGTTAGTAAACAGCATGTTGCTTACGTCTCACAACCAGCACCCTGATACCCTAGACTTCTGGGCAGAGGCATACTTCCGCCTGGAAGTTGCAACTCAAAAGAAGTCTAAGAAAGAACAAAGACGTGACATATCCCTTTTTTTAGGGTTCATGAAACAAGAGGAAAACAGCCTTGACCGCATAAAATGGACTCCACGCCTTTCAGGGGCATTCATTGGCTACCTACAGTCCGTCCATGAACAAAATGGACAAAGAAGGTGGAGCAATCGCACCATCAATCGGATCATAGCCCACCTTAAGACGTGGACGAAATGGATTCATAAGATGAGGCCCTTCCCCCTTGGAAATCCAATGGAAAGGATCCACACTCTTCCTGTTACATCCACTCTGGAGATAGAACGGGCTCTCACCCCGTCAGAGAGAAGGCGGATCCTTGATGCAGCCGACAGACTTTTGGTCGTGGGAGGAAAATCCCGCAACCGGAGGCTTGGTAAGGATATGACCTCTCGCCCTGTCCGCAAGGGTTTTAGGCCTTATAGGAACAGGGCCATAATATATACCTTGGTGGAAACCGGTATGAGACGGGCGGCCGTTTGCAGTCTGAACATCCCAGAAATAGATTTCAAAAAGAGACTTTTGTCAGTTAAGGAAAAGGGCAGGAACCATCACTCATATAGGATTTCCAAGGAGGGCTTTGAGGCAATACGTGACTATCTGGAGCTTGAACGCCCGGCTGATGACGAGAAATGGGATTCCCCTGCCCTGTTTCTTCCTGCTTGTACCATAGCAAGGTCAAAAGGCCGGTTGAGTCCCAGGATGATCAATTATATCTGGGATGAAGTATGCAGGGATGCTGGAGTGCAAGGGAAAACACCCCATAGTGCTCGTCATGCAATGGGAAAGTTCATCATGGAGAAAACAGGAAATGTGGCTGCGGTACAGAAACAGCTTGGTCACAAGAACGCTATCTATTCAATGGAGTATGCGAGGATTACAGGTGAGGAACTATTGAAGGTTCTGGATGAACGACGTTAGTCGAAAACGGGTTAGGGTCTAAAATTAAGCTTGTAACCCCCTCATCAATTCCTGAAAATCCCTCCATCTGCTCCTGGCCCTGACAGGAAAGTATATCGCAACGACCGCAGGTAAAACAGCAGAGATGAATCCCCCAGTTATCAGCCAAAACCAAGAAGCTGGAAAGAGTTGGAATATCCTGTAATCCAGATAAGGAAAGTAAAGGTCAAGCTTTTGCTCAAACAGCCAGTCAGCGTACCTTGACAAAAAGATTGAAATCAGGGCGAGGCCCCATGTTCCGCCGACAAGCCCAAGCCCTCTGCATACATGGGCGTTCTTGCATAGAAGTTCCGTTATCGTTCCACGGACTTTGAAAGCGAATAGAGTTGGTAATGTGATAAGGATCAAGTATGGCCATCCTAGCACAAATACACTCAAGACTTTTCCAATGAGCTGGACCTCTGGTACCGGATTCAACTGGCCGGCAAAGACGCCGTAAATGAATGGTGTCACCAGACTGAGCAGCAGAGCCTCTTTGAGACCGTAAATAAAAGCTATCTTTCTTATCTCCCTTCTCGATTCTGCATTCAACAATTCCTGTGGCATATTCCATGAATCGATAGTGGTAAGCTCCTTGGCGTACCAGTCGTCTATCTCGGCAAGGACATCTATGAATGACTTTTTGGCCCTTGCAGGCATCCTATAATCAAACGTGTTCGGGGAAAACGAGTCTCTCAAAGCATCCTCCATAAATTGCTCAAAGAGTAAAGAATTGATCTGAAAAGGGATGAAAACTCTTCGTGGAACAAGGTTCCCACGGCAACAAGCTCAAGCCAAGTAGCCTTCTTCAAATTCTTCTCCCCCAGAAGAGAGATTATAGCCCATAAGGCCAAAGCTCCTGATATGGGAACCAGGGGATTAGCTAGAAGCCAGGAAAAGGCAGAATGAAGCAGATCCTGTCTCAAAAAGAGGATCATGCCCATACTGATCCCAATACTACCTGCTATGAACCAAATGATCTTTCTTGCCATTTTCAGCCTACTACCTCCACCCCTGAAGTTCCTTCCGGTGCCGGGGCATCTATTTCCTCGAATATCACATCAGGTGCACCAGCCCCTTGCTTTTCCTTTGCCAGTTTATATGCAAGGCGAAACCGCCTCTTAAGCGTGATTTCATCAACCTCGCCAGTCCATATTTTGATTTTGACGTTGGATTCCTTAGCGTCCAATTCTTCCCTCCTGCCTTTAAATCAAAATGGATTGTATTGCATGCAGCAACTAACCTTTTTCCACACTATAAAAGCAAAATTATCTGCCCCTTTTTCCAAGGGACTTGAAAGGCCGTATTCCCACAAAGTAGTGGGTTCTCCTATCCTGATTGTCTCATATAACACTTTAGGTCTTAACACCTGCATCTTGTAATGACTTTTGTGCCAAATCGGTGCAAAAGTGCATCCGCAAGCACTTATATTCGAATCGCACATTATCCCCTGCCTATGCATTTTATAGAGTAGCTTGGCTGCCGCTGCTGCCGAGCCGCCCACTATATTGTCGGTTAC
>JAMOVZ010000151.1 GCA_027061865.1 Desulfobacterales bacterium | reverse complement strand
TCGCTCCTGGATCCTTCCTTTACCGCAAAGAGGGCAGAGCTGGGCGAGTTCTTGCTCAAACCGCCGGATCCTTTCTTCCAGCGCCTCTTCATCAGGAAGAGGCTCTAGCAGGGTATCGGCGCCCGCATCCACTGGGGGGGTGTTTTCTTGTGGAAAGGCCTCCTCGCCTCTGTGGAGATCAGTGGTTTCAGCAGAGGCATGCCGCCCTTCTATGACCTCCATGTCTGGTTTGAGTTCAGGGGGCGGACCCTCCATTTCTAGATCTTCTAGATCCACTTCTTCGGCCCCTTCTGCAGATTCGTTTTCTTGATCTTCTTCATCCTGGATGAGGCTGGTGTCTCCTTTGTCTTTGAAAAGAGACCCTGGGGGTGGTTGTTCATCATGTTCGGGCTCATCAGATGGCATGGTTTCTGCCTCAAGGGCAGGCTCCCTTTCCTGATCTTTCTCTTCACCGCCAAAGAGATCAAAGACATCGAAGCCTTTGGCCGAGATTCCCTCATCCTGGGAAAGCAGGTTAGAGGAGGATCTGCTTGCGCCCTCGGCCCTTTTTTGTGCCCTCTCTTTTAGCTCCCTTAAAATGTCAGCGCTCGGCTTCGCAGCCCCATCCCTTGGAGAAGGCCCTTTAGAAGGAGAGCGACTGTGTATTTCCAAGGTGTCCGCAAATTGAGTCACCGCATGGGAAAGTTCTTTTCTCCCAGAAATCACCTCCTCTAATGTCTGCACTAAATAGGCAAGCATGCTTATCCCGTGCATAGAGGGAAAGATCCGTTTCAGCGTTTCAAAGGCCTTTTGTAAGGGTGGAAGGGGTTCAAAGGACCCTTCGGCTACCGCCCTCAGATACCCTTTTTCAGCCAACGCCTCTAAGCCGTGATTGATGTCCACCTCTTGTGGAATTCCCAACTCTTTTGCTTCGTTGATTAGGGATTCCAGGGATATTGTCTCTGATTGGAGCTGCTCGATTAGATTTAGACAAATGAGTGTTTCTATGTCCAACAAGAGATCATTCGGCAGCCCTTCCTCCTTTGTTAGTTCAAGGACCTTGCCGGCCAATGCCTTACTGAAACCATCTAGCTTGATCATGAGCCCTCACCTTTTTCTGAACCTATATCCTCTTGCTGGCGTGGTTCAGCCTCTGAGTCTGGACTTTCTTGTGTGTCCGTATGCTTTGATGTGCTGGCCTTCAAGGAGAGGTAGTTTCCTTCCCTGTCAATGAGGATTGAGAGGTTGAGCTTTACTTCAAACTCTAGCTTGTATGCCACCTGGCCGTCTGCCACCACCAGGTCTCCAGCTCTGAAACTTACGTCTTCCTCAACTTCAAGGCCGTGTTTTTCCTTGATAACTGCATCCACCACCTCCCAGTCAAGCTCCGCAAGGATGTTGTCGAAAAGCTCCCTCTCTCCTTGTTTTATGATGGCGGAATCAGTAAGTCTCATTTTCCTCTCCTTTCTTTTATGCCTAATTCCAAGCAGATTGTAGAGCGATCTCCTCTTCTATATTCAAAAAATGTGCCTCTTGCCCCCTCACACTCCTCTTTACCCGGAACTTGTCAAGAAATCCTGAAGAATATCCCTAAAAATTCCGATCAATTTCAAAGAGTTCTCACTAATTCAATTGAGTAGAATCAAAAATGTTGACAATAGAGGGAATAGAGACCGCTATAGCTAACCTAGGGCTCACCAAAGAGACCTCCCCTAAATACCGTTTACTTCAGGCGATAAGACGGTTGTATGAAAGCCAGGACAGCATAGAACAATTGCCCCCCCCTGATCCTGATGAACTAATCAAGGAGGTGTGGCAACTGGATGGAGACAAGGAAGCCCTGAAGAAAAAGAGGCGTAACCTCAACACCCTCCGCTCGGCATTGAACTCTGACTTTATGCGGCTCTATAGAAATGGGAAGAATCCCGAAGGCGTTATGATCGGCCCCCAATTCCTCTTTGTCATGTCGGAGGAGGCCAAAGACAATATCCTAGATCAAATTGGGAACCAAATAAGCTCTGGAGGCAAGCTAAGCCTCTCCCAAATTACGGAGGTCCTTGGCTTAATAAATCAGTTCCTATCTGACAACGGCCTCCAGGGATCAGGCCAGGAAGAGGTGGAAAACCTAAAGAAAGTGGTTGAGGGGCTTTCAAAGGGAGTAGGGATTGGAACCGGGGGAGGAGAGGCCGGAACAGGGGCCGTGGGAGGGGAAGAAGGCCAAGAACTCGCCGCCGAAGAAGTGGAAGTTGTGGAAGAACCAGTTGAAGAACTTGATCCTGAAGAGGAAATAGTGGAAGCGCCCGAAGATGAAGCTCTTGGCCCGGATGGGCAATCTGCAGAACCCGAGGGCCGAAAGGAGACCTATCCGCCTGGGGAAGAGTTCGGAGAGAGGGCAACTGAACCGGAGGAAGCGGCTTTTGCTGTCCGGGAGCCTGAGGAGGATAAAGAGGGCTCATCAGGAGGAGGCCTTGGAGATGAAGCTCCAAGCAGGGACCATGAAGGTGGGCAGGCCTTGGAAACCGCTCCAGAAGGGGAGAGTCCAGAAGAAGGAGGGGCGGCAGAGGATCCCGGTGGGTTTTCAGGTGAAGGGGGGACAGGGGCGGATGCCGAAGAAGCGGAGTTTGTGGAAGAAGCAGTGGAAGATGATGAGCCTGAAATATCTGAGGAGGACCTGGATGAAGAAACAGCGGTTGAGCCGTTAAGGCAAGGCGGGGAGGGAGAGCTGTCTGAGCCACAAGAAGTTGTCGATGACAATATTTTGACATCTGAAGAAGAAACTGTTGATGATGCAACGGTAGATATTGAAGAGATTCTCGTCGAGGGTACTGGAGAGGAATCCCCTCTAGGGCTAGGGGAGGGCCTGGGCCAAGATACCGAATATGATGACCCTAACGAGAAGGCAAGGATGCTTGCAGAGGCCTTTGACGGCTACCTTGGGGCCATGGACCGCTATTACAATCAGTATCTCCTTATCCCTGGTGGTGAGTACGTGGTAGGAAGCCCAAGCGATCCCGACTATGAGGAACAGTTCGTCAGCCTTGCCCCTTTTTACTTAGGAAAATTCCCGGTCACAAATGCATTATTTGAGATATTCGTAGAAAAGACCGGCTACATTACCACTGCTGAAAAGGTTGGCTATGGAATTGTTTACGAGGGCCGTTACAGGCAAAAGGTGGATCCGAAAACAGGCAAAAAGAAATTTGTGTGGCATTCCGGCATAAGGAGAAAGAGGGTGGAAGGGGCCTTCTGGTACCAGCCTTCCGGGCCTGGATCCAATCTTCACGGAAAAAGAAATCACCCGGTAGTGCAAGTAAGCCTTGAAGATGCCATGGCATTTGCTGCTTGGACAGGAAAGCGGCTCCCCACCGAGGCCGAGTGGGAGGCAGGCTCAAGAACCAGGAAAGGGTTTCCATTTCCTTGGGGAGAGGTCTGGGTGGATGAGGCCTCTAATGTGGAAAGCAGCCTGATTGCAGAGACAACCCCGGTGGACCAATACAAGGACTTTGCTAATGAACTGGGGATCGCGGACTGTCTCGGCAATGTAATGGAGTGGACGCAAAGCACCATAGGGGATTCCTGCTTGGTAAAGGGTGGAGGGTGGCTTGCAAAGAAGGGGACTCCACTTTGGAGCAGAGCGGCGGTGGATCCATCCTATCACTCGAATGTCTTGGGGTTTCGATGTGTTGCATATTGATATCCGCCTCTTGACAACTGAAAAGCACCAATTATTTTAATAATAGAAAAATTCCAAAAAAATCGGTCGAAGGAGGTGAGGCCAGATGTTCAACCTGATACCCTGGCGTGAAAGAAAAGATGTGGATCTTTTCAGACGTGAGATTGACAGCCTCTTCGACAGATTCTTTGAAGGTTGGCCTTTAGAGGCCCTTAAAGGAGACGCACAATGGATTCCTTCAATTGATCTGTCTGAGACGAATAAGGAATACATTGTAAGGGCCGAGATACCTGGGGTTGATCCCAAGGACTTTGATATCTCTCTCAGCAACAATGTCCTCACTATTAAAGGGGAGCGTAAACACGAAAAAGAGACCAAGGAAGAGGACTTCCATAGAATCGAAAGGGCTTATGGAAGCTTTGTCAGGACCATACAGCTCCCAGGTGAAGTGGACGAGAACAAGGTAAAGGCCAAATACAAGGATGGAGTGTTGGAGATAATCCTCCCCAAGAGCAAAGAAGAGGCTGTCAAGAAAATTCCTGTAAAATCAGCCTAACCTCTCAGAGAGAAGGAGGGCAAAGCGGGCTGCGCGGCCCGCTTTTTCTATTTTACACTGCAACTTCAGCTTTTACAGCATAAAAAAGCAAGGACGGAGGTGGTCACCTTTAGATGGACATCAAAGCAATGCTTACCACATTTGCCTTAATCTTTCTTGCAGAGCTTGGCGACAAGACACAACTTGCCACCCTAAGTTTTGCCGCAGGCGCTAAGAGCCGCCTTTCAATCTTCATAGGGGCCGCAGCCGCCCTGATATTAACCTCGCTGTTGGCAGTGGCGCTAGGCTCAGTTGTGGGGCAGTGGGTTCCTGAAAATTATGTGAAAAAGGCAGCAGCGATCCTGTTTATCCTTCTGGGAGCATGGATGCTGCTGACCCCCTCCGGGACTTGAATTTTTACTAGCCTTGTAGCTTCCGCCAAAAGCTCTGCGCTTCCTCTAGAGGGGTTGAGTGCTTGCTTTTGGCTGTGACCGCCCCTGACGACATACCCCGGAGCCGGGCTATCCTCTCCTCAAGGGGGGGATGGGTGGAAAAAAGGTTAACTAAACTCCCACCAGAAAGTGGATTCACAATGAACATGTGTGCGGTTTCAGGCCTTGCACGCATGGGTATCTTGCCCGAATATGCCCCTAATTTTTCCAAGGCGCTTGCAAGCCATTCTGGATTGCCTGAATAGGCCGCTCCGCTTGCATCGGCCAGGAATTCCCTGGAGCGGGAGATGGCCATCTGGATCAGGGTGGCTGCAATTGGTGCCAAAATCGCCATAAGCAACAGGCCGATAAGCCCAAATACTCCGCCCCCTTCTTCGTCATCAGCACTTGCCCCGCCAAAGAATGCCAGCCACTGGGCCATGTTGGCGATTATCATTATGGCCCCGGCCATGGTAGCAGCAATGGAGCCTATAAGGATGTCCCTGTTTTTTATGTGGGCTATTTCGTGGGCAAGCACGCCCATCACTTCCTCTGGATCCAGGAGGTGTAAGAGCCCCTCTGTTACGGCTACAACAGCATGCTTGGGATTTCTGCCCGTAGCAAAGGCATTGGGGCTTTTTTCAGGGATAATGTAAACTCTTGGCATGGGAATACCCGCCCGTTGGGCAAGATACTCCACCATACGGTAGAGTTCAGGGCTTTCAGCCGGGCTAACCTCTCTAGCCCGGTACATGCTTAACACGATCTTGTCGGAATACCAGTAAGAGAAAAAATTCATCGCCGCCGCCAGGAAAAAGGCAAAGATCATTCCGCTTTGCCCCCCCAGCAACCGTCCAAAAAGGACTATGAGAGCTGTTAAGGCCCCCATTAGGGCCCAAGTCCTTAATCTGGTAGTCATGCCCGAGTATCCTCCTCTTTAGTTGGTTGGTCTCCAAAATATTGTAATTACTCCTTTGAAAGAATCAACTGCTCGTTGACGCACCAAACCCTTTGCATATAAAGTAAGGGGGAAAGCCGCAAGGGCCAATTTAACCGATAAGGGAGGAATATTCATGTTTAATAAAAAGCAGGTGGCATTTCTTGCGTTGGTTTTGGCTATAGTTGCAGGAGCCGTTATTCTGTTTATAACTGCCACTAATGGGCGGGAGTCCGTCACTGTCACTCCTCGGGAAACCGCCCCCCCGCAAATGAATTTAATTACGGCCATAACAAAGGTGGCCAGGGCCAATGTGCCCGCAGTGGTTCACATAGATGTGATAAGACGTGAGGAGGTGGTATTTCCCTTTATTCCATTTCAAGATGATCCATTCTTCCGGTTCTTTTTCGGCGTCCCTGAAATGCCTCGTAAGTTTCGCAGGGAGTTAAGGGGGCTCGGCACCGGTATAATCATGGACGGTGAAGGCCACATCGTGACAAACAACCATGTGGTGGCCGGAGCCACTGAGATAAAGGTCCTTCTGGCTGACAGAAGGAGCTTTCCTGCAAAACTGATAGGGACCGATCCTAAGACAGATCTTGCGGTCATAAAAATAAATTCCAAGGAGCCACTCCCCCATGTGAAATTCGGGGATTCTGACAAAGTGGAAGTGGGGCAATGGGTTGTTGCCATAGGACATCCAAGGGGCCTTGATCAAACCGTGACCCAAGGTATTATCAGCGCAAAAAACAGGCGTGGAATCATGGACCCCAGCACCTATCAGGATTTCCTCCAGACCGATGCTGCCATTAATCCTGGCAACAGCGGCGGGCCGCTCCTTAACTTACAAGGAGAGGTTGTCGGAGTGAATGCCGCCATCGTGTCTCAATCTGGCGGGTTTGAAGGCATTGGATTTGCGATTCCCAGCAACATGGCCCTCTACATCGCCCAACAGCTCATAGAGCATGGAAAGGTTATGAGGGGGTGGCTGGGGGTCAGTGTCCAGGACCTCACCGAAGAGTTGGCCAAAGGTTTCAAGGTGAAGCAGAGGATGGGTGCCGTGGTGGCTGATGTAGCGGAGGACAGCCCGGCCAGCAAGGCAGGCATAAAGAGGGGCGATATTATAATATCTTACAGGGGCAGGCCCATAACGGATGCAAGCAGGCTCAGGAATGAGGTGGCCTTGACCCCGATAGGAGAGAAGGTGGAGATTGTGCTTATAAGAAAAGGAAAGAAACGCACAATCTCCGTGAGAATCGGGAGCCAGGAAGAGGCCCTCAAGAGGAGGCTCTCTTCCCTTAAGCAGCGGCTGGGGGTTGAGGTGAGGCCTTCAACCCAAAAAGAGGCAAAGCGTTACGGGATAAGTCCAGGCACGGGGGTAGTTATAGTATGGGTGGACCCAAAAGGCCCATTGGGTAGGGCGGGATTTGAAGTGGATGACATGATACTTGAGATAAACGGGAAGGCAATAAACAGTGTGGAGGACTTGGTCATGGTCATGGAGCGGATAAGGCCGGGGAGCAGAGTGAGCATCCTCGCTTTGGACCACCGAAGTGGAAGAACTGGCTATATTCAAGTAGTGGTGGGATAAGCGCCGGAGCAATGGAATTTATCCCGGCCGAAAGGTCCTATCTGCATATAAAACTTGGCCCTCAGGCCAGTGAAAAAGATATCAAGACCCTGGGGGCAATCTCTTTTTACCGGGATAAGCTCTGGAACGCCCTTACCCTGGTGTTTGAACCTCGCGACATAGACTCTACCCTCAAGGGGATACAAGAGCAGTTGCCAGGGGTAGAGATACTAGAGGCGGGACTGAGCCCCGGGACAACTCCTCCCTCTAGCATCATAAGGATAAGTCCAAATATTGCACTGAGTCCAGGGGATGGGCCCCTCACCGGCCCGGCGAGTGCCATATTCCTGAGGAGCAATCTCTCATTCGGCACAGGACACCACCCGACAACTGAATTTTGTATAAGGCTGATGGAAAAGGCGTTCTCCCTCGGGAACCCACAACTCGTATTTGATCTAGGCACCGGCAGTGGAGTGCTTGCCTTGTGTGCAGTGAAACTGGGGGCAAACAAGGTCATAGCAGTTGACGTGGACCCAAGGGCTTGTGTGGAGGCAAGGGAGAATGTAAAGCTGAACCGCATGGAAGGGAAGGTAGGTTTAGTGTGCGGTTCAATTGAATCGATCAAGGCGGAAAGGCGCTTTGACCTGCTGCTTGCAAACTTGACCATTGGGACGGTCAAGACCCTGGGCAGCCATTTCCCAAAACTGGTTCGCGAATCCGGCCTTATGATCGTTTCCGGCTTTTCTGAGATTCACATTCCCCAAGTACTCCAAGTGATCGGCCCCTGCCGTTTGCACGAGACTCTCAGCAGGGAGGGATGGGCAGCCCTCCTTGTTGAATCCCGTGAGCAACAAAAAGAATTTCCGTAATTTTATTAATTTTCTTGTTTATTTATCTCCAAAATCTAGTATAATTGTATAGTTAGATTGAATTCTACGAGAAACTTCTTTTTCCGTTTTTTGAAGGAGGCGTGGCTTGATGAAGATAATGCTGTTGGGCGCTAGCGGTATGTTAGGCAGTGACTGTATGGCGGTATTTTCACAATCCCACGAGGTGGTGGCGCCGAGCAAAAAGGAGCTTAACATTATCAAGTGGGACCTGGTGATAGAAAAATTGCAATCGGTCTCCCCTGATGTGGTGGTCAATTGCGCCGCCTTTACTGATGTGGATGCCTGTGAAGATAAAGATAAGATGATTTACAAGATCAATGTGGAAGGGCCCAGAAATCTTGCACAAGGCTGTGCCAGGTTCCACTGCAAGTTTGTTCACATCTCGAGTGATTATGTGTTTGATGGCAGAAAGGCCATCCCCCAGCCGTACTTTGAGGACGACCCCCCGAAGCCCATCTCCCTTTACGGAAAACAGAAGATGGAAAGTGAGGTTGCGGTGAGGGACAATTCTCCAAATTACATTATCGTACGAACCGCCTGGCTTTACGGGGTAAATGGCAAAAACTTCATGACCTCCATCCTCAATAATGCCTTAGGGAACAAAAAGGAGCCTCTCAAGGTGGCAGAGGACCAGTACGGCTCGCCCACTTGGACCTACAGGCTCGCCCAACAACTCCTCAAGCTTATTGAGGAGGATGCCAGGGGCACATACCATGCCACCGCCGAGGGCTATTGCACCAGGTTTGAATGGGCCAAGTTTGTGATTGAAAAGCTGGGGCTGGACACTGAGGTCATTCCATGCAGCATGAAGGAGTTCCCCCAGCGCGCAAAAAGGCCTGCCAATTGTTTGCTTGAGAACCGGAATCTCAAGGAGCAGGGGCTGAACATAATGCGGCCTTGGAAAGAAGACTTGGCAGCCTTTCTGGACCAATATGGCGTCCAATTGGTTGAGCAAGCCGAAAAGTCATGAAAAGACTCCTTCTTATCCTGGCTGGCCTCCTTTACCTCCTTTGGCCTTATGATTTAATACCTGATTTTTTCGTCGGTATCGGGTGGCTGGAGGATGTGGTCATATTAGGATTGTTGTGGTGGTATTTGTCTCAGCTCGGGAAAAGGAGCCGGTATTACCGATATGGTTACGAACAAGCAGGGGCCGGTTACTCCTCGGGTGAGGCAAAAGGGGGGGAGGGAGGTTACCAAGGGCAACAAGGAAGGCCCAACCATGGCACGAGAGCCCGCAAAGATCCGTACGAGATCCTGGGAGTGACGAGGGACGCAACCAAAGAAGAAATCAAGAGCGCTTACAGATCGCTTGCTTCCAAGTACCATCCTGACAAGGTGAGCCACCTGGGCGATGAATTCAAGGAACTGGCTGAAAAGCGGTTTAAGGAAATAAAAGATGCCTATGAACGACTCATGGGCAGTGCCTAAAGTTTTCTTCCAAGCAGTGCGCCTTCAAGTATAGCAGCCTTTGCACTCCTTGGCTCCAGGCAATCCCCTAACCGATAGACCTTGATATCCATTGTTTGTAGTTGCTTGTAGAGCCTGTCGTCTGAACGTGTACCCACTGCAATAACAACCAAGTCGCTTTCCAAAAAGAATTCACCCTTTTCTTCATTGCGGAACAGGGCGCCACTGCCGGTTATCCTCTTGAGCTCTGTGCTCAGAAGAAGTGTGACCCCTTTTTCGTGCAGCTTCTGAAGGAGGACTTTTCGGGTAATGCTCTCGAGGGAACCCCCAATCTTGGGCATGACATCCACAATGGTTACCTGCCCCCCGTGTTCGGCTAGGTGGAGCGCCACCTCGGTGCCAGTAGCTCCTCCTCCGATAACTATGGCTTTCTGGTAACTCGGCCTTTCCATTGACAGGATCCTATCAAATGGCACTACTATGGGATTGTCAATGCCATCAACCGCAGGCATGATCGGTACAGACCCTGTTGCCAACACCACCACATCAGGAGATTCTTGTTCTACAAGCGCCGGGGTGACCTCGGTATTGAGATGGCAGGTGACACCGTATTTTCTTATTTGAGTTTTTTGAAACTTAATGAGGTTTAAGATTTCTTTCTTGTATCCCGTGACACTCCCCAGGAGGAGCTGCCCTCCCAGCTCAGGCTGCTTTTCGTACAAATGAACCTCATGGCCCCTGGAAGCAGCCACCCAGGCTACGTTCAGGCCACCAGGCCCTCCACCCACTACCATGATTTTCTTTGGCTCCTCGGCAGGGGAGATCTGCATTTCATTTTCCCTCCCCAGGGAAGGGTTTACAAGGCATTCCACCCGGCCCCGCCGAAATATGGACTCCATACAGGTGTTACAGGCAATGCAGTTTCGTATTTCATCCAGCCTGCCTTCTCTTGCCTTTCGCGGGAGTTCAGGGTCGGCAAGCAGTCCCCTGCCTATGCAAACCAGGTCAGCCTTGCCAGAGGTAAGGAGCCCTTCTGCCACCACAGGGTCATTGATGCGGCCCACGGCCATCACCGGCACCTCTATGGCTGCCCGTATCCGTGCGGCGGAATCTGCAAGGCAAGCCTTTTTCATGAACATGGGCTGGCATATCCACTCGGGGGTGGCATCATTCCCTGCCGAGACCTGTACGATATCTACCCCCTCGTCTATCAGGATCCGGAGGATTTCAATGCTCTCTTCCACGGTGAGGCCGTTGGGGACGAATTCTTGTGCGCTGATCTTAAAGGATAATGGAAAGTCCTCTCCAATCCTGCCCCTTATTTCCCTGACGATTTCTTGGGCAAACCGGGTGCGCCCCCTTACATCCCCACCATATTCATCATCCCTTATATTTGAAAACCTGGAAAGAAACTGGTTTATGAGATAGCCGTGCGCGCCGTGAATCTCTATGAGCTGGAAGCCTGCCTCCAGCGCACGTTCCGCTGCATCCCCAAACTTTCTCACTATCTCCCGGATTTGCCCGACTGTCAGGGGCTCGACTTCACCCTTGATTGTCGGGCAAGGAAGTGGAGACGGGGCAAGGGGTTTTCTGCCGATAATCTTTGCCGATGTCTGCCTTCCGCCATGATGGAGTTGTATGGCTGGTATGCAGTCTTGCTCAGAGATTATTCGGGCAAGTTTTGAGAGTTCATTCACATGGGCATCCCTGTCAATCCGTGCCTGGTGGTGAGAGACTATGCCCTCCGGCGAGACCGCACAGGCCTCAATGATCACCATGGCACACCCCCCTCCAGCCCTCATCTTGTAATGCTCAACCGCCTTTTCTGTTACAGTGCCGTCATCCTCGATGAGAAAAGAGGCAAGGGCAGGCATAACTATCCGGTTTTTCAGCTGCAACCCCTTGAACTCAAAAGGTGTGAAAAGCTGCTCCATTTAACCCTCTCCAGGACAAGGATAGTAATGGAAATATAGGAATGGCCTTTATCATTGTCAAACAAAAACCCTGCAAGCGCTGTAAGTATTGACCGGCCCTGGCGGCGGTTGTTATCTTAGGTGAGGCGAAGGGTTGCACAGGATCCACAATCATCAGGCCAGTGGAGGTGAATAATATGCGGCTCTATCTTGTTCAACATGGGAAACCAGTGCCAAAAGAGGTGAATCCAGAAAGGCCTCTTTCAGGGGAGGGGAGGGAGGAGGTGAAAAGGGTCGCTTCATTCCTAAAGGGTGCTGGAATAAAGGTTCCGCAGGTGGTTCACAGCGGAAAGGCGAGGGCCCGGGAGACGGCGGAGATTCTGGCAAATGCACTGGGGGCGGAGC
>JAMOVZ010000150.1 GCA_027061865.1 Desulfobacterales bacterium | reverse complement strand
AGGCCTGGTTAAATAAGACTCCAAGTCTGGCCCCCTTCAACCTTTTCTGATACTCTGAAGCCAGGACCTCCAGCCCCACTGCCACCTTCCGTGAGCTTTTCTTTGTAGATTTCATGGCCATCACTCTATAGGATGAGAGAGCAATGTTTCAACCTCGTTTTTCCACAATTTCAAAAGGCCATATGAGATGAGAGCTGGCTCCACAATACCTGGCAATATTAGGCTCCTCTTTGCCGTCATGCTCTGCCTTTCTCTCTTCCCTCCAGGGCCTGCCAATTGCCTCAGACTCCCTGCCTTTCAAACCGCCCATCTCACAGTTGTCCATGAACCTGGGATTGGAGGAGCAGCCCGTAGGCTTGTAAAACTTTACCAATCTGTAAAAGAAGAGCTTGAAACCTTCTTCAAGACCCAATTTGTGGCAAGACCGACCATCGTCATCCTCAGGGCTGAGCGTTTCAGGGCTGTATCAGGAACTGACCCAATGCTCATTGCCTATGCCCTTCCACAAACCGGCACAATTGTTATTAACCTTTCTGCCTTACAGAGGTCTGAAGCAGACTTAAAGACAACGCTGAAACACGAGCTATGCCACCTGTTCTTACATGCCCTGGCAGGAGGGGGGCATCTGCCAAGATGGCTGGACGAAGGGATATGCCAAGTGGTGAGCGGCACCCTGGGGGACATTATGATTTCTCTTAAGGGCGATCCCATTAGTGAGGCCTTGAGGCGGGGAAAGCTGCTAAAACTTAAAAGTATTTCAAAATGGTTCCCTTCGGACAGAAAAAGCACATTACTTGCCTACGCCCAGAGCAAGGCGTTTGTCACTTTCTTGATCAACAAATATGGAAAAGAAAGGCTTTTGGAGGCAGTAGCCCTCTTAAGGACAAACCAAGTTGAGAATGCATTTGCCCTGGCTTATGGTTCCAGGCTTGATGAACTGGAGGCATCCTGGCACAACACGCTGAGATCGAAGGTAAGTTTCCTGACAACGCTTAGTGTATATATCTACGAACTCCTCTTTGTGCTAGGTGCCATTTTGGTGGCACTTGGCTTCTTGAGACAGAGGATCAGAAAAAAGCATGCCTTCCAAAGTGAACAACACGGTTCGGGATTTAAGACAACCCGTGACTTTAAATAATCATAGCCAGCCCAAGTTTTGCACAAAACACAACCTTTTCTTATTCTTAAATAGACTTGGATTCCTAAAGAGCAAATTGTCCATTTTGCACCCAAAGCTCTTGGTAAAAAAAGAGTTGTGTTAGAAAATAAAATATCGTAATTGATCATGGAGTGGTGTGGAAGAGCTATCCCGCCCTAGGAAGACTGCCAAGAGGTTACAGTGGGCTTTCGGCACAGGTATTCAACAATTGTTTTATTGTTAGTTTTGTTTTCTTTGTGTTTCCCTTGCCTCGGCCATGGCAAGGAGTTTGCCCCCATCCTTTGCGCTGACAGCAGCTTTGATTCTTTAACCCCAAAGGGACTCTTGTCTTGGATTGATTCCTTGGAGCGGCAGGCCGACATTGCGCCTATTAAAGTCATAGAACCTCCTTTGGGTGCTATTCTGCCCCCTGACATGGCCTCTCCTATCTTTTACTGGGAAGACAATCTAGAAAACCATGCCTGGTTGGTGTCCATCAATTCAGGCGGCCGAACGCTTTTAAACGCCTTGGTAGGCAAATCCTGGTGGATTCCAGCCCCGGGGGTTTGGGCCAGGTTAATCAGCTCGGTCCATAAATCAGACAATCCTGAGCTAAAGGTGGCCATTGCTGGGATAGGCGGGTGGAGTGGGAGGCAAATCACCACTGAGGGTAGGGTGACTATCAAAATCTCAAGAGACAAGATTGACGCCCACGTGATGTTCATGCGAAAGCCCCTTCCCTTTTTAGAAGCAAAAAAACACCCGGAAAAAACCAGCCTGTTGCTAGGCCGAATGGATTCCTATCAAAAGCCCGTAGAGATCTTGTCAGCACCCCCCATCTGTGCCAACTGCCATTCATACTCCGGTGACGGGCGCTTCATGGCCATGGACACAGACTATGGTGGAGACAAAGGCGCATTTCTGTGGACTCCCCTCAAAGATGAAATCGCTATTGACGAGAAAACCATTTTTTCCTGGAACAGCCTCCCTGTTACGCCGCCTGCCACTTACAGCATGGGCCTATTTGCCCAGCTATCGCCTTGTGGACGCTATGTGGCAGGGACGGTCAATGAGACCTCGGTCTTTGTAATGATGGATGACCTAATGTTCTCCCAGTTGTTTTATCCTGCAACAGGGCAGATTGCTATTTTCGACGCCCATACCAAAGAGATATTCCTGTTGCCTGGGGCCAACCGCTCCGACATGGTACAGACATCTCCTGCTTGGAGCCCTGATGGAAAGGTCCTTGCATTTGCCGCTACCCCCACAAGGCCCGGATTGATCAAGAAAGTATTGGCAAAAGAAGTTCTCAAAGAGAGCCCTAAACAGAAAATCGGGGCGCTGAACAAGAAATATCCAGTACAATTCGATATCTACACCATCCCATTCAACGGTGGGAAGGGCGGCCGTGCGGCTCCATTGCAAGGGGCCAGCCACAACGGCCTCAGCAATTATTTTCCCCGATATTCCCCAGACGGCAAATGGATCGTTTTTACTCAAAGTCCAACTGGATTGGTCTTGCAGCCCGACAGCCGGCTGGTAATCGTCCCCTCTACGGGTGGGAGGCCGAGAGTTCTGGAAGCCAACCGAGAAATGATGAACTCATGGCACTCATGGTCTCCTAACTCCAGGTGGCTTGTTTTCACCTGCAAAGCCAACTCTCCTTATACGGAATTATATTTGACACATATTGATGAAAGGGGCTGTTCAAGCCCTGCCATCAGGCTTTTCCGTTTTAGCAGCAATAAGTATGCTGCCATGGTGCCTGAGTTCATCCCCAAGGATTCTTTAGTGCCGAGGAGGATCTTTTTCTCTTCCCCGGACACTGCAA
>JAMOVZ010000149.1 GCA_027061865.1 Desulfobacterales bacterium | reverse complement strand
ATGGGGAAGGCCCGCCATGAAAAACAGTGTGGTCTGTTTTATCTTTTCGTCGGCATACAAATAGGTCTCTAGGCTTGGAAAGATCTTTTTGCCCGTGGTGGTGAAAAACTGGGCATAGTTGAGGGTGGGATAGAGGATGATCCCTGCAGTGCTGATGAGGTCTCTTTCCAGGGGGGTATAGTCGTGAAAATTTGGCTTTACACCCAAGGTGAGGACTTCCGGCACTCCCTTGAGCCTGCTTCCCAGCGCCACAAATAGTTTTTCAGGGTCTTGAGGGGAGTTCATTTTCTCTTGGCCGCTCCTACCCAGGCCCTAACCCTTTTTGCCTGCTCCTGAGCTGAGGCAATCAATTGGGAGAGGTCAAGGGTGCGAAGCTCGCCTCCCTCCATTACCATGTGCCCATCTATGACAGCGTGGACAACGTCATGGCCTGAGGCCGCATATACAAGGTGAGAGTAGGGATTATATAAGGGAACCAGGTGGGGCCGGTTAGTGTCGATTACTATAAAATCCGCCTTTTTCCCCGGCTCAATTGAGCCAATAAGCTCCTCCATTCCGAGGACTTCAGCGGCCTTGATGGTGGCCATTTCAAGCACAGATAGGGCATCCATAGCGGTTGGGTCCATGTGGTGCAGCTTGTGAAGCTTTGCAGCGCTATCCATCTCAGCCAGCATGTCCAAATTATTGTTGGAGGCACACCCATCTGTGCCCAGCCCCACCGCAATTCCTGCCTTTATCATCTCAGGCACCGGGGCGACACCAGAGGCAAGCTTCATGTTGCTCTCAGGATTGTGGGCCACCCTTACCCCGGCAGATGCCAACTTTTCCATATCTTGGCCGGTTAAATGCACACAGTGGCTGGCAATGAGATTTGAGTCGAGAAGCCCCAGAGATTCCAAGTGCTCTACAGGACCTTTGCCGTACTTGCTTTTCACCTCATCGACCTCTGCCTCGGTCTCAGCCAAATGGACTATCAAAGGGACCGCGTGTTTTTTTGAAAGCTCACCGGCCTTCTTCAACAACTCAGGGCCGCAAGTAAACAGGGAGTGTGGCTCTACTGCCACTGATATTAAGGGATGATTATTCCATTGCTGAATCAATTGCTCCGTGTACTCAAGACCCTTCTCAACGGGCCCGTAATTGGGAGAATCAAAATCATACAACACCTCTCCCACCAAGGCCCTCATTCCCGCCTCTGAAGCGGCCTCCGCCACTTGGTCCTCAAAGAGGTACATGTCGCAAAACGTGGTAGTGCCAGACATGATCATCTCTGCACAGGCAAGAAGTGCTCCCACCTTGACGAAATGGGCGTCCATCCGGCTTTCCACCGGGAAGATATAGTGCTCAAGCCAATCCATTAGCGGAAGGTCGTCGGCCAGCCCCCGAAACAGGGTCATGGATGCATGGGTATGGCAATTGATGAGCCCTGGGAGCACCATACCCCCTTTGGCATCTATTTCCTTGGAGGCTGAGATATGGGGAGGGTCGCCTTGGCCCACTGATTCTATGGTATCAGCCACCACGCTGAGGTATCCGCTATGGATTACATGTCTCGCAGGATCCATGGTGATAATAATGGCATTTTTTACCAGGAGGTCAGCTTTTTTCATGTTCTTCTCCATTTGGTCGGTATTGGTGTAAGTGGCTCCCTTTGCTTAGTCCTGCAATTCCGAGACCAAGGACTCCCAAAGGCGGGCAAGGCCAGGGGATGCCTTGCTGGCTGTATCAATTACTTGCTCAATTCCGATCTCTTGCATGCAGTCCGGGATATTCACGTTGGTTATCGCCACAATGGCTGCCACCTTGATGCCGCAGTGAACCGCTGCAATGGTCTCAAGCACCGTTGACATGCCAACCGCATCGGCCCCGATTCCTCTCAAAAAGCGGGTCTCAGCAGGGGTTTCCAAATTAGGCCCCATAATTCCCACGTAAACTCCCTCCCTCAATGGTATGTTCAGCCTGAGGGCCACCCCCTTTCCCTCCTGAAAAAGTTCCTTGGAATAGGCCTCGGTCATATCCGGGAAGCGGGGGCCCAATTCATCCAGATTAGGGCCCACCAGAGGGCTTTGGCCTGTAAGGTTTATTTGATCTCTCACGATCATCAGGTCACCTGGCTCAAAATCGGGATTCAGCCCCCCTGCGGCACTGGAGATAAACAGGAACTTAACCCCAAGGCTTGCCATCACCCTTACGGGAAATGCCACTTGATGGGGAGAATAGCCCTCAAACAAATGAAACCTTCCCTCCATGGCAATTATGGGTTTGCCTCCCAGAGAACCCACGATCAGTTGCCCCTTGTGGCCAAGGCTAGTGCTTTGAGGAAAATTCGGGATTTCTCCATAAGGTATTGTTTTTGCCCGTTCAATTTTCTGCGTCACGGCCCCAAGCCCGGTGCCCGTGATCATCCCGACAAGCGGCGGTGAAGGTATCCGGCTCAATATAAAATCCTTTGCCTGGTTGATTTCCTGAATCATTCTCTTTACATCCATAAAGGTTGCCCCTTGCGTACAAATTTAGCTCCCATTAGGCCTTTTAGAGTTAAAAGTCAACCTAATAGCCATAAAGGCCTGTCATGTGTAAATCCTTGCCATTTCAGAATAAAACTACATAAAAGGTGGGTAATCTTTTGCCACCTTGAATTCATCCAATTCATCGGAAACATATAAATATTTATTATATCAGCATGTTACCAAAAATAAAACATCATGGCATGCGAACTGCTTACTATAAGATAGAAAAGAAAACCGAGCTCTGCGAAAAATCCGAGGAGGTCTGAGCCAGGCTGAAAAAACCATGCGGCTCTGTGGATATGGTGAATCAGGTTGACTTTTCAAACCATGGTCTTAGAATAGATAAGGTTAAAAGGGGTTTGTTGGAGATGGACGAAGAATGGTTCAACAGGGCGCGAGGAGCCGGCATAATTGGCTCCTTGCTCTTAATTGCATGCATGCTTTTGTTGTTGGCAGTCCCTTGCCTTGAACCCATCAGGGTCCAGGGAAAAGGGGACGTGTTGATTGAGACCGGGCCTAATCCTCTCCAAAAGCAGGAAAAAGAACACACACCCGCCGCCCCCTATGGACAAGAACCAATTGAAGGGAAAGGTTTGGTTTGTCCTCCAGGAAGCTCGCCTGCACAGAACCCTCCACAGCGGGAAGCAGATGCGCAACCAGCTCCAAAACCCCCCTTTGAGGAGATAATTCTGGAGGCTGCTCAAAGGTATGGAGTAGATCCTGCCCTTATCAGAGCCATGATCATGGCAGAATCTGGATACAATCCAAAGGCAGTTTCCAAAAAGGGGGCCCAGGGGCTCATGCAACTGATGCCATCCACTGCAAAGGAGCTGGGGATTTCTGAACCGTTGGATCCGGTCCATAATATCCACGGCGGAGTCAAATATTTCAGGCGGCTCTTGGATAGATTTGATGGAGATGTGAAATTGGCCTTGGCCGCCTATAACGCAGGGAGCACCAAGGTCCGGAGATACAAGGGCATACCCCCTATTAGGGCCACCAGATATTACATAAACAAGGTCTTCCGCTACTATAAGATCTACAAGGGTCAAATGAAGCCTTCCACAGATGACGCCTAGGGTGGAAGCAAAACTCCCGCCTTTCAGGGTTGACTACCCTCAGGCCCTGCCTTTATTATGCCTCCCGACAAGTCCCTGCCAATAATTTTTTATTAAAAACAGGAGAGAGCCCAGATGAATGAAAGTGCGGTAGGCCAGGAGCGACTCGTATCAGAAGTCCTGGAGCAGGGCATCTGTGTGAGATGCGGCGCTTGCGTAGGGCTGTGTCCATACTTTGAGTTTGTTGATGGCGCGGTAACTGTGATGGATAAATGCAGGGTTGGGGAGACATGGCGGTGCGTCATGTTTTGCCCTAGGCTCTCCTATGAACCGCTTGCCAAAGAGGAAAAGGGGCCGTTGGGTTCCTTTAAAAGAATAGTAGCAGGCAGGGCCAACGTGCCGGAAATTCGGGAGAAGGCTCAATACGGAGGCGTGGTCACAGCATCCATACTCTTCGCCCTGGAAAATGGGTTGGCAAAGACGGCAGTCCTTACCAGCTCTGGAAAAAAGAAGGCCCCCCAAGGGGTGATTGCCGGGCAAAGGGATGCGGTTATTTCTTGTGCAGGATCCAGGTATACTGGCTCAGGGACGCTGTCTGCACTAAACCAAGCCATTAAACAAGGGTATCGGGGAATAGCGGTTGTAGGGCTTCCTTGCCAAATGGCGGCATTAGCTCGCATTGAAAGGCACCTGGCATCTCAGAATCAAGAGCCGAGAGGCATTATCTCCCTTAAGATCGGGCTCTTTTGCACTTGGGCCCTTGACTACAGAAAGCTCACCGCTTTCCTCGAATCTCAAGGAATAACTTCGGCCGACTCTTTTGATATCCCTCCACCCCCTTCAGAAGTCTTTGTCGTAAAGGTGGGCGCTGGTTCTTTTCAGTTCCCCCTTTCCGATATAAGGAAATTTATTCAACCCGGCTGTTTTCTTTGCAAGGACATGACGGCTGAAACCACAGATATTTCTGTTGGAACCCTTGAAGGACGGGACGGCTGGAATACGGTACTGATTAGGACACAGAAGGGCGAGGAGTTAATTGACAAAATGGCCAGCCAAGGAATCTTGCAGGTTGAGGAATACCCCGGCGAAGTGTTGGCTCACCTTATAGATGCAGCCTCCAACAAGAGAAAAAAGGCCCAAGAGAGGCTGGAAAATAGAGAGGAGTTGCATTCATGAACCCTGTATTTTTGGACTCCCCAGGCACAAAGGTCTTGGCCCAGGGCAACGAGGCAATAGCACGGGGGGCCTTGGAAGGCGGGGTGGCCTTTTGTGCAGGCTACCCCGGCAACCCCTCCTCTGAGATCATAGAAACCCTGGCTCGTGCCGCCAAAGAGATCCCCGTATACGTGGAGTGGTCTACAAATGAAAAGGTAGCTTTGGAGGCTGCAACTGCCGCATCCTTTGCCGGCCTGAGGGCCATGGCCAGTATGAAACAAAATGGCGTCAACGTGGTATCTGACTTCCTCACAAACCTCACACTCTCAGGCACCAAAGGGGGACTGGTATTGGTTTCATGTGATGATCCTGGGGGGATCTCCAGCACCAACGAAGAAGATGCAAGGCTGTTTGCACAGTTAGCAGATATCCCACTGCTTGAGCCGAGTACTCCTCAGGAGGCCCTGGAGATGACCAGATGGGCCTTTGAGCTCTCCGAACAGATCTCGAACGTGGTGATGATAAGAAGTGTGTCAAGGCTCTCCCATACAAGGGCTGATGTGGCCCTGGGCACCCTTGCCCGCCTAGAGAGAAATGCCCGATTTGACCCGACCTTTCCATTTCATACCTTTCCCGTGCTTTCCAAGCACAAGCAGAGGCATGAAAAGTTGGAGCAGGCCAAAAGGCTTTTTGAAGATTCAGGGTTCAATTCCTATGAAGGCCCTTTAGACCCGGAACTGTTAATAATAACTTCAGGGTGCGCTTGGAACTATGTGGCAGAGGCCGTAGAGATAATGGGCCTCAAAGACAGGGTAGCCATACTCAAACTGGGTACCGTATGGCCCCTGCCTGAGCAATTCCTCAAGAAACATTTGAAGGGCCCCAAAGAGATACTCTTTGCTGAAGATGTAGACCCCTTTGTTGAAAATCAGGTAAAGGCGCTGGTCGCCCAGGATGGGGAGGAACTGGGCGTCAAGGCCTTTTATGGCAAGGGTAGTGGCCATTTGCCTCCCTTTGGAGAGCTTACACCTCAAAAGCTCATGGCCCTCTTTGGCGAAATTATGGGAGTGCACGTCCCTAGAGACGAGTATGGCAGCTTGCTTGCGGGGGCTACAAGGGATGCCATTCCACCAAGGGAATTCGGCTTTTGCCCTGGCTGCCCGCATCGTGGCTCCTACTATGCTATAAAGACCGCTCTTGCCTGGGATGGAAGAGATGGCTTTGTTTCGGGCGACATTGGCTGCTACACAATGGGGATATGGCCCACGGGATTCAATCAGGTGAAGTCAGTCCACGCCATGGGCTCGGGACTAGGCATTGCCTCAGGCTACGGCAAGCTGGACAGATTTGGATTCGACCAGCCCGTAATTACTGTATGTGGTGATTCCACTTTTTTTCATGCTGGAATTCCTGCCCTTATCAACGCCAAATTCAACCGCTCTGATATCCTCTTGGTGATTCTGGACAACAGCGCCACTGCCATGACCGGCTTTCAACCCCATCCGGGCACGGGAACCACTGCCATGGGAGAAAAGGCGGAGCCGGTGGATATTGCAAAGCTTTGCCGAGGTATGGGGGTGGAGGTGGTGGAAGCAGATCCCTATGAAATGAGAAGAAGCGCCATGGTCCTGCGGGATCTCTTGAAAAAGAGCGGCCCGCGTGTGTTGATACTCAGGAGAAAATGCGCCCTGGTTCAGGCTAAGGAGGGGGGATTTCCATATCAAATGAGGGTTGAAGAGGAGCTATGCCTGGGCGAGGAGTGTGGATGCGGAAGGTATTGCACACGAATATTCAGGTGTCCCGGGCTTATTTGGGATAAGGAGGCGGGCAAGGCCAAGATAGATGATGTCATATGTGTGGGCTGTGGCATATGTGCTGAGATATGCCCCCAAGGTGCCATAATAAAGGAAGAGTTGCGAGGGTAAGTGCAATGCTGACCAATCTCATCATAAGTGGAGTGGGAGGGCAGGGCAATGTATTTGCCTCCCAGATCCTGGGAAGGGCCGCTGTAAAAAAGGGCCTCCATGTGACAATAGGGGAGACATTCGGCCTCTCTCAACGGGGAGGGCCGGTAATGAGCCATGTAAGGCTTTCAACAATCAGGAGCTATGGCCCTATTATACCTCCTAATATGGCAGACTTTGTGCTTGGCCTCGAGCCCTTGGAGGCGCTGAGGATCGCCCCCGAATATGCTAATGCCTCCACCGTTTTTCTGATAAACAGCCGCCCCATTCATCCCTTGAATGTAATTGCAGGTGATGTGGAATACCCTGACCTTGACTGGATAAGACAAGTCCTTGGTACTAGTGACAATCCCCTCTATTGGCTTGAGGCAACAGAAGTTGCCGTCGGCCTGGGGGGACCGATTATGCTCAACATGGTGATGCTGGGCGCCCTTTGCGAGCTGCCAGAGTTTCCCATAACCAGGCAAGACATTAAAGAAGTGCTGGAGGGGATGATTCCCCATTCCAAGCTGGAGTCAAATCTTCATGCCCTTGAGAGAGGAGGACAACTGATTCGTGAGTTCGGCCATTGATCTTCATATCCACTCCAAAAACTGCTCAGACGGCAAGCTCACCCTTGCACAAATCTTTCAAGAGGCCAAAAAAAGGGGACTAAGGCTTATCTCCATTACTGACCATGATGCAGTGGGTTGCCAAGAAGAGGCCCAACTCCTGGCAAAGGAGATGGGGCTCCTGTATATCACTGGAGTGGAGCTCAATATCTCCTTCTCTCACCCATCTTACAAGAATGGCAAATCCACCTCTCTTGACCTTCTAGGTTACGGCTATGACCCACATAACAAGGCCCTGATTGAAAAAACCGCAGCGCTAAGGCGTTTCAGGCGGCAAAGGGCTGAAAAGATACTGGCCAACCTCAATGAAGAATTCAAGAGGCAGGGAATACCCCTTTTTACCGAGCAAGACATGAAGGCCATGGAAGATAGCGTGGATGGATCCCTTGGCCGTCCACACATTGCAAGTTATTTGGTAAAAAAGGGGATTGTGTCAAACCGCCAAGAGGCCTTTGATAAATACCTGGTGAAGGCCAATGTGCCAAAGATGAAGGTGAGCCTGGAGGAGGCATCAAGGCTCATAAGGGATACTGGGGGCAAAGTAATTCTTGCCCATCCAAATGATCCCCAAGGCACCTCTTTGGTATCTCTTGCAACTGATCTGGAAAAACAATTCAGGATCATTGAAGAAAAAATGCTTCCCCTGATAGACGGGGTAGAGTGTTGGCACTCCAGGCATGACGCCGAGACGGTCTCTGCCTATTTGGAATTTGCCAAAGGGCATGGCCTGATGGTTACGGGAGGGTCGGATTGTCACGGAGAACCGATCCTCCTTGGCACTGTTGAAGTCCCGGAATGGGTTGCTGGCCAGTTCGGCGTTTCATTCGGCCAAGATTTAGTCTGAAATGGAGCGGAGGGCGGCAAGGCCTTGGAAAATATGATTAACGACCTTCTAGACCCCGATAGACTCCCTGATCCCACCAGCTCGGTGAGCCTCGTTCAGACTCACATCTCAGTGGTCCTTGTTGCTGATCACTTCGTCTATAAGATAAAGAAGCCTGTAAATTTCGGTTTTCTGGATTTCACTTCCCTTGAAAAAAGACATTATTATTGTGAAAGGGAGGTGGAGTTAAACCGCCGTCTCTCGGAAGACCTCTATCTGGGTGTCTTGCCTGTGCTGGAAAGGGGAGGGCGATTTAGCATCGGAAAGGGAGCCGGCAAGATCGCGGACTATGCGGTGAAGATGAGAAGGATCCCTGAAGAGAGCCTCATGAAGACCTTGTTTGAGCAAGAAAAGCTCCAGGAAGATCACCTCGTGCTCCTTGCCGAAAAGATGGCCAAGTTCCATCAAACCGCAGCCACTACCCCTGAGATTCAACGCTATGGCCTGCCCGAGTCATTTAAGGTGAATACTGATGAGAACTTCGACCAGGTTGAAAAGTATGTGGGCCAAACCATAGACCAAAGGGTCTTCCAAGACCTGCGCCTCTGGACAGAGGAGTTCTACCGGGCGGGAAAGGGGCTTTTTGAGGCCAGGGTGGATAGCGGCAAGGTCAGGGATTGCCACGGCGACCTCCACATGGAGCATATCTCCTTTGAGGGCCATAGGGTGAATGTATTTGACTGTATTGAGTTCAACGAGAGATTCAGGTACAGCGACACGATTGCCGACATAGCCTTTCTTCTTATGGATCTGGACTACCATGGCGGGGGACGGCTGTCAGGGTTCCTGTGGAATCAGTATTCTTCACTTGCACAGGAAGGCGAAGATATCCTTCCCCTGCTTACCTTTTACAAAGTCTATAGGGCATTTGTCAGGGGTAAGGTGATAAGCTTTCAACTAGATGATCCTGGGATAGGGGCAGAAGAAAAAGAAAAGGCGGCCACAAAGGCAAGGGCCTATTTTCAACTTGCCTATTCTTATATAGACAAATAAACCTACACGCCCAAGCCCCCTGTGCCTTGCCCTGGGCGTGGAGGCAAAGGGGGAAATTTCGGGAATTTTGCAGGAGGCACAGGCCATGAAAGAGCCATTCTTGGAATTTATGAAGCGCGAGATACCAGAGAAGGTGGTGCTGATTGCATGCGGGCTGCCCGCCTCGTATAAGACAGAGACCACCGAGGTGATTGGCGCTCTCAAAGGGCTCAAGATCTTGCGCACGGACATGATACGGCTAGAGGTCTTAAAAAACGAGGACATATTTGACGAAAAAGTGGCCTCAAACATGGACAAGCGCACTCTTGTCTATGACGAGATGTTCAGGCTGGCCCACCAACTGGCGGGCGATGGAATGGGGATCATCCTGGATGCCACATTCATAACCCAGACCTTGAGGAGACGGGCTGCTGAAGTTGCACATGCCCACTCCCTTCCCTTTGTCATTCAGCAGACTCAATGCCCAAAGGAGGTCTCGCTGAGACGCATCTCGCTCCGCACAAAGGACAACTACCAGTCCAATGCCCTCACAGAGCAGGCATACACGAACAATCTGAAAAAATTTGAACCAGTTGACCTCAATGACCTGCAGGAGCGTTATCCGGGCCTCTCAATCACCCGCCTCCTGGTTGACACCACCCATGATCCCATTGAGCAGTGGTACGTAATAGACAAGGTAGTGGTCTAGAAACAATGATGGTTCAAGAGCTGAGGCGCCGGATCCAAATCGCCAAAAAGGAGCTGCCTGCAGACATAGTGCTGAAGGGGGGGCGCCTGCTCAATCTCTTTACCCGCACGCAAGAGGAAGTCGAGGTGGCAGTGGCGGGTGACTCTATTGCAGCCATTGGCAAAGGTTACGCAGGTGAAAAAGAGATCGATCTCAAAGGAGGCTTGATCCTGCCCGGGTTCATCGATGCCCACATCCACATAGAGAGCAGCATGCTTCATCCCATGAGCCTGGCCCATGCCCTGCTGCCCCACGGCACCACCTCCATTGTGTGCGATCCTCACGAAATTGCAAATGTGTTGGGGATTGAAGGGATCCTTTTCTTGATCAAGGAGAGTGAGCGCCTTCCATTTGATATCTACTTCATGGCGCCTTCCTGTGTGCCCGCCACAGGGCTGGAGACAGCCGGCAGCCAAGTGGGCCCAGTTGAGCTGTCCCTGCTCAAAAAGCACCGCAGGGTCATTGGCTTGGCCGAGATGATGAATTTCCCCGGCCTGATTGGTGCAGATGATTCTGTCCTTGAAAAGGCAGCCCTTTATCAGGACAAAGTGCTTGATGGGCATTGTCCAGGCCTCAGCGGCGAGTCGCTTCAGGCTTATCTGTGTGCAGGCATCTCTTCAGACCATGAGAGCATCACGAGGCAAGAGGCCCGTGAAAAGCTGGGCTGTGGCATGGTGGTGATGATTAGGGAAGGCAGCACCGCCAAGAACATGGAAGAACTCCTCCCCTTGGTTGATAGCTTTAATGTGGACAGATTTTGTTTGGTAAGCGATGACCTGAGTCCCCTTGATATTGCTGAGAGGGGGCACATTGACTTCCTCCTGAAGCGCGCCGTGGGCCTTGGTCTTGACCCGGCCCTTGCGGTCAGGATGGTCACCCGCAGTCCTTCGGCCTACTTTGGATTCAGAAAATTGGGCGCCTTGGCCCCTTCTTATAGGGCAGACCTGGTGGTGGTGGAAGATCTCACCAATTTCCGGGTAAGGCATGTGTTCAAGTCCGGAACCCATGTGGTCTCTGAAGGGGAGCTTGCAAGAGGTGCATTTGGAGAGGCGGGACTGCAAGAGGCCCGGAACTCGGTTCACATTGGGCCGCTTTCTCCTGCCTCTTTTTCAATACCATTTGAAGGAGGTAGGGCCAGGATCATAGGCCTCGTTGAAGGCCAACTCTATACCAAGGAGATCATAGATGAGGTGAAGGCCGTAGATGGCAAGGTGGTGGCCTGGCCTGAGCGGGACATCCTGAAACTGGCGGTAATTGAGCGCCATACCGCCTCCGGCAGAATAGGGCTTGGTCTGCTGAAAGGGTTGGGGCTAAAGGAGGGAGCTGTTGCATCATCCATTGCACATGATTCCCACAACCTGATAGTTGCAGGCGTGGATGATCAGGATATGTACAGCGCTGCCACGGCTGTAAGGGACATGGGGGGAGGAATCGCGGTTGTAAAAAATGAGAGACTGTTGTCTTCTCTAAGGTTAGAGATAGGCGGACTTATGACCTGGGAGAGTGCTGAAGCCGTTGCCAACCGGCTAAAACAGATAAAGGAGGCTCTAAAAAATTTGGGCTCGAATCCACCAGACCCTCTAATGGCCATATCCTTTCTGGCACTGCCGGTGATACCGGAGCTCAAGCTTACCGACAGGGGCCTGGTGGATGTCCGCAAGTTCTCCTTTGTCCCGTTGTTTGCAAAATAAGGCGATACCTATGGGGAGAAGATATGAAGCACCATTCTGTGTTGATCATCTATAAACATGCCCATCCCCCTGCCCGCCAAGAGGCTGTAAAACTTGAACAGTGGCTTAAGAGGAGGGGGGTTGAGGCCTGCTCACAGGAGATGGAGGCCATGCCGGCGCCTTGCAGGGCCTCGG
>JAMOVZ010000148.1 GCA_027061865.1 Desulfobacterales bacterium | reverse complement strand
GCCCAACTGCTCTTCTTAGAGTCAGAGGACCCTGACAAAGACATCAACCTGTACATAAATTCTCCCGGGGGTTCTGTGACGGCCGGCTTGGCAATATATGATACCATGCAGTACATAAAGCCAGATGTGGCTACTATCTGTATGGGGCAGACAACCAGCATGGCTGCCCTGCTTTTGGCAGCAGGGGCAAAAGGCAAGCGGTACGCCCTTCCCCACTCCCGCATCATGATCCACCAGCCCTTGGGCGGTGCGCAAGGTCAGGCCACAGATATAGATATACACGCCAGGGAAATCCTCAAGATCAGGGATTTGCTCAACGAGCTCCTGGCCAAACACACTGGCCAGGACATTGAGAAGATTAAGGAGGATACTGAGCGTGACTTCTTTATGAGTGCGCAAGAGGCCCTCGAGTACGGGATTATCGATAAGATAATCACCTCCAGGGCACAACAAACTCCAGTAAATAAAGACTAATAGGATGGTGCCATGAGCCGAAAAGACGATCATAATGACGATCTGCTTTGTTCCTTTTGCGGAAAGAGTCAGGACGAAGTAAAGAAACTTATTGCTGGGCCCTCAGTATATATATGTGATGAATGTATCCAGCTATGTAACGAGATCATTGCAGAGGAATACGCTCAGGAAACTGAGGATGGGGCGGCAGACCTCCCTAAACCGGCCGAGATCAAGGAAATCCTGGATCAATATGTGATTGAGCAGGAAAAGCCTAAAAAGATCCTCTCTGTTGCTGTTCACAATCACTACAAGCGCATAAACACCAAGGTGGACATGGAGGGGGTGGAAATCCAAAAGAGCAATATATTGCTCATCGGCCCTACCGGGTGTGGTAAGACCCTCTTGGCGCAAACTTTGGCAAAGATTTTGAAGGTGCCATTTACCATAGCCGATGCCACTACCCTCACTGAGGCAGGTTATGTGGGAGAGGATGTGGAAAACATCATCCTGAACTTGGTCCAGATTGCGGACTATGACATAGAGGCTGCCAGCCGCGGGATCGTTTATATCGATGAGATAGACAAAATCGCCCGCAAGACCGACAGCCCTTCCATCACCCGGGACGTTTCGGGCGAGGGTGTGCAGCAGGCCCTTCTCAAGATCATTGAGGGCACACTTGCAAACATCCCGCCCAAGGGAGGACGCAAACATCCTCAGCAGGACTTTGTGAAGGTTGATACCACAAATATCCTCTTTATCTGCGGCGGCACTTTTAATGGATTAGACAAGATCATCCAAAATAGAATCGGCAAGAAGTCATTGGGCTTTGAGGCGGAAATACACAGCAACAACGAGATTGATACAAAAGAAATCATGTCTATGGTTCAGCCAGAGGACCTGATCAAGTTTGGGCTCATCCCAGAATTTATCGGCAGAATCCCCATAATTGCCACGCTGGATGAGCTCAGCCTGAATGCCCTTGTAAGGATCTTAACAGAACCAAAGAACGCGCTTGTCAAACAGTACAAGAAACTATTTGAGCTGGAGGGCGTGGAGCTCAAATTTACAGACGAGGCCCTGCTAGCAGTTGCCAAAGAGGCTTTGAAGCGCAAGTCTGGCGCAAGAGGCCTTAGAGCAATCCTTGAGTCGGTGATGCTTGACATCATGTACGACATTCCTTCAACACCGGGGATCAGGGAGTGCTTGATCACAGAAGAGGTAATCACTAAGGGCGACTCACCTCTCATATTGTACGAGAACCAGGTTGAGTACGCATAAGCAAGGAAGCCATGTTTAACTTAAAGAAGAACGCAAAAGACTTTCTTAAAACAGACGTCTATTATTATCCCTTGCTTCCCTTAAGGGACGTGGTGGTATTCCCCAATGTGGTGGTGCCTCTCTTTGTTGGGAGAGACAAGTCCATCAAGGCGCTGGAATATGCCATGAGCCACCACAAGGAGATATTCCTTGCAGCACAAAGGGACGCAAAGCTGGACAATCCCTCTCCCAAGGACATTTACTCCTTTGGGACTTTGGGAACAGTGCTGCAGCTCCTCAAGCTGCCAGACGGCACGGTAAAAGCTTTAATTGAGGGAAAGGCCAGGGGAAAGATCCAGAACTACTTGGGCGAGAGAGAGTTCTTCCTCGTCGAGGTGAAAAAGGTGCCCACCATATACGAGACCAATCTGGAAACCAAGGCCTTGGTTCGCGCCATTAATTCGAGTTTTGAGGAGTATGCAAAGCTCAATACCAAGATAAGCGACGAAGTGGTCGCAACTGTCACAGCGATTGACGACCCCGAACGGCTGGCCGACACCATTGCAGGCCACTTGGCCCTAAAGGTTCGCGACAAACAGGAGCTATTGGAGACCGAAGAGCTTAACAAGCGATTGGAGAAGCTCTTTGAAAAGCTGCGGAACGAGATCAGCATCCTCCGCTTAGAGCAAAGGCTCCGGGCACGGGTCAAGAAACAGATGGAAAAGACCCAGAAGGATTATTATCTGAACGAGCAGATGAGGGCCATCCAGAAGGAAATGGGAGCCAAGGACGACTTCAAGGCAGAACTTGACGAGCTGGAAAAACGCATCAAGCGAAAGAGGCTCCCAAAAGAAGCCTATGCCCGGGTCAAGCACGAATTCAAGAAGCTCAAGATGATGTCACCCATGTCTGCCGAGGCCACTGTGGTGCGCAATTACATCGACTGGATCCTGTCCCTGCCCTGGTATGAAAAGACCAAGGAGAAGCTTGACATTGAAGAGGCCCAACGAATCCTGGATGAAGATCACTACGGCCTTGAAAAACCGAAAGAACGAATCCTTGAATACTTGGCTGTCCAGCGCCTCACCCGGAAGATGAGGGGCCCTATACTTTGCTTTGTAGGCCCCCCTGGTGTGGGGAAAACATCCCTAGCCAAGTCAGTAGCAAGGGCCACGGGGAGGAATTTCGTGAGACTCTCCCTCGGCGGAGTAAGGGATGAGGCCGAAATCCGGGGGCACCGGCGGACTTACATAGGGGCCTTGC
>JAMOVZ010000147.1 GCA_027061865.1 Desulfobacterales bacterium | reverse complement strand
AATAAGGATGTATTTGTCATATTGAAGTTGTTCCCCATTGGATGCCGTATCAAACCTCTTTCCAGGGTAACGGTTGGTGCCGGAATAAAGGATTTGAAACCCTGCTTGGCCCACCGCCACCTGGGCCGGGATGTGGTCCTGAAGCCAAAAGCTGGTAACAATCAAGCACCCCCGGGGGGCCAACAGCCCTGCAATTTGAGAAAATATCTCACGCCAGATCCTCGGCCCCTCTGGCGAGGTGGTAAGCTCCGGATGAGTAGAGACTGCCAAGCTGAATCTGCCATGGATGTGCTGATCCAGTTGCCTTGCATCACAGGCAAGAAAAGTGATTAAATCTCCCAATTGCGCCTTGGCCCTCTGAAATGCCTTCTCATCTTTGTCAACCGCCACATAGTGGGGTACACCCAAATCTCTACTCTGAAGATAGTGCACCAGGCCGAGATAGTTCCACACCGCTGCATTCCCGCATCCCACGTCCAGGGCCAATGGAAACTTTGGCAATTTTATTTTGAACCTGTCCAGGTATTCTGCCAGGATCTTTGCCCATCGTTTGTCCGGGCTCTCCTCTTTCACTCATGCCTCCCATTCTGAACTGTATGTATTGACCTTAAACTTTCCATTATTTGATGAAAAATCCAGGACACCGTGTTATATTATGTTCCCAAGCTTTTTCACTCCTCGCAAACCCAGAAAGGAGATTTCAAGATGAAAAAATGGATATGGATAGCGATTGGCGGCCTGGTGGTCTTGGTCATTGTGGCAATCGTTATAGGGCTATCGAACTTAGGGCCTATAATTAAAAAAGCCGTAAACACTTATGGACCACGCATAACCAAGACAGATCTCCATGTCAAGGATGTAGATGTGTCCCTGTTCTCAGCAGAGGCCAAGATTAAAGAGTTTTTCCTGGGCAATCCTAAAGGGTTCAAGGCTCCTGAGGCGATAAGGGTGGAATCCATATTTGTAAGCCTGGACAAAGGCTCCCTTACCAAGGATACGATAGTCATAAAGCGTGTGGAAATAAGGTCACCTCTCGTTACCTATGAGAAATCGGGAAAAAGTGATAACTTCCAAACTATCCTGAAAAATGTCACGGGATCCGCCGCCAAGGAGGCCTCCCCACCTGAAGGCCAGGGAGCAGAAAAAGGGCCCGGCAAGAAGCTCATAATCGAGGATCTGGTGATCACAGGGGGCAAAGTAAAACTTTTCACCGATATTCCAGGACTTGGGACCCGTTCTGTAACAGCCTCGCTACCTGCAATTCACCTGAAAGGTATAGGCAAAGACAAGGGAGGCGAGACCCCGGCTCAAGCCATTAAAAAGATTTTAGAGGCCATGTATGCCAAGCTCCAATCCCCGGAAGTGATGGGGGCCCTCAGAGATCAGCTAAAGGCACTGGCCCCGCAAGTGGAAGAAAAGGTAAAAGAATTGAAGTCAAAGGGCAAGGAGATTGAAAAAGAAATCAAGGAAAAAGGCACCAAAAAGATGGACGAGTTAAAAGAAAAGGCAAAAGGTTTTTTAGGCAGGTAGAGGGCAGGGCACTGGCATGAAGGTCTTTTTCTTTTTCGCTCCCGTTGCTGGCTTGCTTATGGCAGCCATATCCCTTTGCCCAGGCCGGGGACAGGCCCAACCCATAGGGTTTATGAGCCCCCAGCCCGTGAGGCAACCCCACTTTCAATGCCTCTCGTCTCCACAAGGGCGGTTTGTATTCGGGCAGATATCGGATTCGCCAAAGGATCAGTACATGCTGGACACCTGGACAGGCAGGCTTTGGAGGATCGCAGAAAGCAGTGGAGTGGGCAAATATCTTGTCCAGGTGCCTTACAAATTAAAGGGCGGGAAATACTCTTCACTGCCCGAAGACATCCCCTTTCCTAAAGCCTCTCCACCAAAAGGCAAAAAGCAAGACCTTACAAAGTAAGGGAAAGGTTACAATTTTTGGGCCTTGTCAAGGATTATATCCCATGCCTTTTTTACATGGCGCTCCTGGGTAGTCCTTTGACCTATGGCCATCCTCAGGGTGTATTTATCCCTAAGCATAGTATGGGTGAGAAAAAGCTCTCCTGTCTCGTTTACCTCATTCAACAACTGCTCGTTCAACCTGTTTAATTCATCTTCGCTGCGGCCGTCATTGTACCTGAAGCATACAAGGCTGAAAGGCACGGGGGCGAGCAGTTCAAATCTATCATGCCCCTCTACCCACTGACGGAACATGTCAGCCAGCCTGATTTGCTCCCTCAAAAATTCCTGGATCCCCTCCACTCCGTATGAGCGGATCACAAACCAAAGCTTTAGCGCCCTGAATCGCCTGCCAAGCTGAATCCCCCAGTCGCGGAAATTCTTGACATTTGCATCCACACCGGTCTTTAAATACTCGGGATGGATCTCAAAGGTTCTGATAAGGGTGCCCGGGTCTCTTACGAAGTAGGCAGAGCAGTCAAAATTAGTAAGCATCCACTTGTGGGGATTGAACACAAAAGAGTCCATGTATTCTGCCCCCTCTAGGATGTAACGCCTTTCAGGCAAAATGGCAGCAGTGCCGGCAAAGGCCGCATCCACGTGAAGCCAGATGTTATAGCGGGTGCAGATCTCTCCTATCTCTTTAATTGGGTCGATTGCAGTGGAAGATGTGGTTCCAATGGTGGCCACCACACAGGCAGGCTTGAGACCTGCTTCCAAATCCTCCTTAATGGCCCTTTCTAGCTCCATGGGGATCATGGCAAAATCTTTATCCGTAGGGATATACCTGAGGTTCCGCCGGCCAAAACCCGCAATCTTTACATCCTTTTCAATGCTTGAGTGAGCCTCTTCAGAGGCATATACCCTAAGATGCCCGGCCAGCCCCTTTTCATTACACTCAAATCCAGTCACCCTCTCCCTCGCACACAGGAGGGCACAGAGGGTGGCAGTGGATGCTGTGTCGTGGATACAGCCTTCCATGCCTTCAGGCAGCCCCAACATCTTCCGCAACCACTCCATCACCACCTCTTCCAGTTCTGCGGCTGCCGGAGAGGTTTGCCAAATCATACATTGGGCGCCGAGTCCAGCAGTTAGTAACTCGGCCAGCACGGACGGGGGGCTGTTATTGGCTGGGAAATAAGCAAACCAGCATGGATGCTGCCAATGAGTCATTCCCGGGACGATTATTTGCCTGAAATCCTCAAACAGCTTTTCCATGGGCTCGCCATGTGCAGGAGGGCTTTGGGGAATTTGCTCCTTTATCTCACCGGGGTTCAAGCGGGGCACCACAGGCAGCCGTTCAACGGATTCCAAGTATTCAACCACCCAGTCCACAAATTTATAGCCGAATTTCCTAAACTTCTCTTTATCCATAAGATCCTTCCCTTTGGTCTATAGTCGGCCCTTGGATTGGAAATATTCAGCGGTTTGAGACCAGTGAGCCTTATATACATCATATACATTCCTCACTTGAGAAATGCAAATTAGTGCATGTGGTTTGACTTTGCAATGGGAATTATGGCAGGAGAAGGGGTAAAGGGCTTTAATGCAATCTCGGCTGAGGCAGGAATAACTAACTGAAAAAAGGGAGGGGCTAGTATGGGATATGAGAACGTTATTTTGGAAAAGGTTGATCACATCGGGGTCATTACTCTTAACCGGCCGGAGCAGTACAATACCTTTAACACGGCACTTGCAAGAGAGCTCAACTCAGCACTGGTGGAGCTTGAGCGCGATGATGAGACAAGGGTGGGGATAATCAAGGGTGCCGGCAAGGCATTTTGCGCTGGAATTGATGTATCCGAGTTCAAGGGCAAGACACTCCAACAATACAGGGAGTGGATCGCCTTGATGGAGCAGCCTTTCCATGTGATCAGTTATATGAAAAAACCGGTGATCGCCTCGGCCCACGGCTACGCGGTGGCAAACGGTGTGGGGCTCATTGCTGCATGCGATCTTGCCATTGTGGCCGAGGGGACAAAAATCGGGGCGACTGCAATAAACGTGGGGCTGTTTTGCATGGGCCCGGCAGTGCCCATGTCAAGGTCGTTAAGCAGAAAAAGATGCCTGGAAATGGTCTTTACCGGAGACGTATATGATGCAGCTGAGATGGAGCGGTGGGGCCTGGTGAACAAGGTGGTCCCATCGGAAAAATTGGAGGAAGCCACAATGGAGCTTGCCAATAAACTTGCGCAAAAAAGCCCTGTGGCCCTCCAAATGGGTAAGCAAGCATTCTACGGGATGGCTGACCTGGAATTTAGCAAGGCAATGGCTTATTGCAATGAGCTGTTCGCTGCCCTCTGCGTCACAGAAGATGCCCAGGAAGGGGTTGATGCCTTCCTCAACAAAAGGCCTCCCCAATGGAAAGGAAGGTAAAGGCTGGAAGAAGGGCAACCCCCTCTCCGCGGCTGTAACCACTAGTTGGTTGAAACTTCTTTGTCGCCCTCCATCTCCTCTAAGCGCTTATGGATTTCTTCCAGGGCGCTTTTGAGGTCCTCTGCCTCGGCCTTTAGTATTTCCGCCTCTTGGCTGGGACTCATCCCGTAGAGGTCATGGGGAGCAGGCCAGACATGTCCCCATGTCCTCCTGGTCCACCAGGACCACCCTGGGCCGCAGCCCCATCGCCTTGAATGCCATCCCCTGCACCAAGGCCTGTAATGACCTCTCCAAGCGGGATGGCAAAGACGAAACCCTCTGCCCGCCATGGGGCCGCCACCCCAAGGGCCACTTCTATCCAATGCCGGCACTCTAACCACCTCCTTTCAAAATGAGCGGCCGCAGCGTCCGCGCCTCCTTCGCCTCCTGTGCCTGGGAGGAAATTGGAAGTGCCCCCCTTCGATCCTCAGCACCTTCCCCATGACAAGGGCCTCGGCTACCGCCTTGCGGGCCTCGGCAAGGATCCGGCCGAATGTCTGGCGTGAGACGTTCATCATTGTTGCCGCTGTTTCCTGATCCAGACCTTCAAGATCGCTCAACCTGATTGCTTCAAGTCCCTCGATGGGCAGCACTACCTCCCCGGATCCCCACGGAGGGGGCTCCTCAGGCATAAAGGTAGTCACGGAAGGAGGCGCTTGGACAAATCGCATCTTTCTGGGCCTGGGCATAAATCTTCTCCTAATTATTTTGAGCTTGTGCTATTAATATAGCCCATGCTATAAAAGCATTCAAGCATATTTTGAGCATACGATCAAAATATTGTTTCATTTTCAGATTAACCCTTTAACCTTTTTTTAATCTCTTGGTTGACTGAATTTGAACGTGAGATAGAAAACCCCTGATTTGCAGTTTACATTAATTCCAGGAGGTGAAACAATGAAAGTTGCAGTAAGCTCAACCGGCCCGGATTTGGATTCCCAAATTGACCCCCGCTTTGGCAGATGTTCTTATTTCATCATCATAAACCCTGAGGACATGGCCTTTGAGGTCTATCCCAATGAGAATGCCTCTCTTGGTGGAGGGGCTGGAATCCAGTCTGCCCAGTTCGTTGCATCTAAAGGGGCACAAGTGGTCATCACGGGCAATTGCGGTCCCAAAGCAATGAAGGCCTTGGAGGCAGCGGGCATCAAGGTGATATCGAATCAAACCGGAACCGTGAGAGAGGCTATTGAACAATTCAAAGAAGGCCGCCTGGAACCTGCCTCTGGCCCGGGTGGGCCTTAGCATCATGGATTGGCTAAGGGCGGGACAACTTATAACAATAAGCAGATTGCTGTAAGATAAACCATAAAAAAAGGAGGTATGAAAATAGAATGGCTAAACTAGGAAAAAGCTGTGGAGTTGATGACGAACACCAAAAGCAGGATAAGGAGATTAGAGAAACTCTGAGCCATATAAAGCACAAGATATTGGTAATGAGTGGAAAGGGGGGAGTGGGAAAAAGCACTGTAGCTGCATATCTGGCGGTGGCTTTGGCCCAGAGGGGTTACAAGGTGGGACTCATGGATGTGGACCTTCACGGGCCAAGTATTCCCAGGCTGCTCGGCCTACAAGGCAGCATCCTGCCAGGCACAAAACAGGGAAAGGCAAGGCCTGTGCCTTATCTCGAAAACCTGGATGTGATCTCCATCGAACCCCTCATGGGGCCAGACAGGGACCGCGCTACCATCTGGCGGGGTCCTTTAAAAATCGGGGTTATTCGGCAATTCATTGCGGATATAGAATGGGAAGACTTGGACTACCTCATAATAGACTCTCCCCCTGGCACCGGTGATGAGCCTCTTACTGTGGCCCAAACCATTCCTGATGCCAAGGCGCTCATAGTAACAACGCCCCAGGAAATCTCTTTGGCAGATGTAAGGAAATCCATCGATTTTTGCCGCACAGTAAGCATGGATGTATTGGGAATCGTCGAAAATATGGGCGCATTCAATTGTCCCCATTGTGGAAAGGCCATAGAGCTTTTCAAGGCCCATGGAGGCATGATAATGGCCAAGGAGTACGGTTTGAGATTCCTGGGAAGCCTGCCCATTGAACCCGATGTAGTGCAAAACGGAGACGCAGGAAAGATTGATATCTTGGAAAAAGAGGGCTCAGCCTTCAAAGATGCATTCCAGAAGATGGTAGATTTGGTTGTTCAAATATTAGACCAATCCGGGGAACAACAAGCGGCGAAGCAGCCTGAAATAGCCGAAAAACCAGAGGCCAAGGATGGCTTGGTCATTGCCATACCGGTTGAAGATGGAAAACTCTCGCCCCACTTTGGTCACTCCAAAGAGTTCGCCTTTTTGGAGACAGAGAACGGAAAGGTCAAGGGGGTTGAGACCAAGACGCCTCCGCCCCATGAACCTGGCCTCATCCCTCAGTGGATAGCCCAACAGGGGGCAAGCGTTGTGATTGCCGGAGGAATAGGGGCCAAGGCTATGGAATTGCTTGAGCAAAAGGGGATAAAGGTCATTTCAGGGGCACCCCAAGAGGCTCCAGAGCTCCTGGCCGAGCAGTACCTTTCCGACACACTGGTCACTGGAGCAAATGTGTGTGATCACTAACTTTAATCGATCAACCCTAAAAGGCTAAGGAGGTATGGCCGTGAGACGACATGGCAGGGGCGCAGGGAGCGGCCCGGGTGATGCTGATGGCCCCAGAGGGGGAGGAATGATGGGAAGAGGAAGGAAAGGGGGACAAGGAAAGGGTCCAGACGGCAACTGCATTTGCCCCGACTGTGGTGAAAAAATCCCCCACAAGCGTGGGCTCCCATGTGTGGAAATGGTTTGCCCCAGGTGCGGCAGTGCCATGACCCGTGAGTAGGCCCCTAACTCTGGGGAAAGCAACAGGGTTTCCGCTATAGATCACTCATCCTATAGGCTTGGAAACGAGTTTCGGCGAAAGATATCATAGGGGCTTGGTGATGAATCCGGCCTCAGAGGGCAAGATGCGGCTTAACCCTCTTGGGAGATGAGATGAAAGGAATGATAATCAGCGTTGCCAGTGGGAAAGGCGGCACGGGAAAAACCACTATAGCCACCAACCTTGCAGTGCCGCTATCAGAGAAGGCCCAGCTTCTGGATTGCGATGTTGAACAGCCAAATGCCCATCTTTTTCTCAACCCAACCTTTACCCATTCGGTCAAGGTCACTGTTCCTGTACCCCATGTTGACGAAAAAAAGTGCAACCTTTGTGGCAAGTGCGCTGAGATATGCCAGTTCAAGGCCATAGTAGTGATAGGCAAGAGCGTTCTGACCTTCCCGGATATGTGCCACAGCTGCGGTGGATGTGTTGAGGTGTGCCCGGAGAAGGCCATAACTGAAAGGGGAAGGGAGGTGGGCCTTATTGAAAGGGGATACGCCGATGGCCTTGATTTCGTCCACGGCCGCCTCCGTGTGGGTGAGGCGATGAGCCCTCCTCTGATAAAAAAATTACGAACTTACCAGGATACAAGCAAGGCAACCATTATTGATGCACCGCCAGGGACGTCATGTCCGGTAATTGCCGCAATGAAGGGCACCGACTTTGTCTTGCTCGTTACAGAGCCTACCCCCTTCGGGCTCTACGACCTTAAATTGGCGGCAGGAGCGGTAAGGATATTGGGAATTCCTTGCGGTATTATTATTAACCGATCTGACCTGGGGGACAACAGGGTGAAGGAATTCGCCGATGAGGAGGGCATACCTGTCCTGCTGGAAATTCCATTTGATCGGAGGATTGCCGAGATTTACTCCAGAGGCGAGCTGATAGTGGAAGTAATGCCTGAGTGGAAGGAGAGGTTTCTTGGGCTGTACGAAAGCATAACAAGGATCGCCAACAGGGACTGAAATGAAGGAATTGGTGATAGTAAGCGGTAAGGGGGGAACAGGGAAAACCACGGTTGTGGCCTCCTTCGCAGGTCTTGCAAGAAACAAGGTGGTTTGCGACGCAGATGTGGATGCAGCCGACCTCCATCTCATCTTGGCCCCTGAAGTTGAACATCGGCATGACTTTGTAAGCGGACATAAGGCCGTTATAATTCAGGATAAATGTAGCCAATGCGGGCTTTGCAGGGATCTCTGCAGACGGGATGCCATTGACGCCCACTACGTGGTGGACTCTTTGGAATGTGAAGGCTGCGGTGTATGCTACTATTTTTGTCCCGAGAAGGCCATAGAGTTCCCTGATAACAAGTGTGGCGAATGGTTCATCTCCAGTACCCGTTTCGGTCCAATGGTTCATGCAAGGCTCGGGATTGCCGAAGAGAACTCAGGCAAGCTGGTCACACTGGTAAGGCAGGAAGCAAAAAAAATTGCAGAGAAGCGGCAGTTCGGCCTCATCCTAACCGACGGCCCCCCCGGGGTAGGATGCCCGGTAATAGCATGCATCGGCGGGGCCAGTGCCGCCCTGATAGTCGCCGAGCCTACCGTCTCTGGAAGGCACGACATGGAAAGGGTTATTCAGCTTGCCAATCACTTCAAAGTGCCATGCCTCCTTTGCATAAACAAATATGATTTAAATCCAGCGGAGACTGATGCCTTGGAGTCTCTTGCAAAGTCCGAAGGCATCCCTATAGTGGGCAAGCTTCCCTTTGACCTTACATTCACAAGGGCAATGGTTCAGGGTAAAACAGTCTTGGAGTTAGGCGGCGATTCCAATGGGGCAAAGGCTGTAAGGGAGGCCTGGTCCAGCCTTTCCCAGGCATTGGGCCTATAGCAGACTATTCCTTTCCCCTGGCTATTGTGCAGGAGCGCCGTAGCCCCCGCCCCCAGGCGTTTCCATCCTTAGCATGTCACCTTTTCTCAGGGGCACGGAGAATTTGCCCCCCATCTTCCTGCGTTTTCCGCCACTCGCCACAATATTTTTCCCCACAGCGCCGGGCTCTCCTCCGAACAGCCCATAGGGAGGCCTCCTCCTCCTTTCGGAGAGGACCGTGACCTCAGAGTCGGCTAACAGCTTAATTTCCCTGACGATACCATCCCCTCCCCTGAATTTGCCTCTCCCCCCGGTCCCTCTCCTTATAGAATATTCCGTGACCAAAAAGGGATAGGCATACTCCAAGGCCTCAACCGGGGTATTGAGGGTATTAGTCATGTGGCAGTGGACCGCGCTTTCCCCATCGTGCTGGGCTGTTGCCCCCATGCCCCCTCCAATGGTTTCGTAATAGGCAAAGGGGTCGCCTGTTTCAGGATCAAGACCTCCTATTGCCACATTGTTCATGGTACCTTGATGCGCTGCCGGAATCTTTTCTGGCACCGCCTTTGAAAGCGCCCCCAGAATCACATCCACTATGCGCTGGGATGTCTCCACATTGCCTCCCGCCACAGAGGCAGGAAAAACTGCGTCCACTATAGTGCCAGGCCGCGTTATCACCTCTATGGGCCTCAGACATCCCCCGTTGGTGGGGATATCTGTCTCCACAAGGGAGCGGAACACATATAGCACAGCGGAAAGCGTTATCGCGCAGACTGCATTAATGCTCCCCTCCACCTGAGGGTCTGAGTTGCTGAAGTCCAACTCGGCCTCATCCCCCCTCACAGTGATCTGCACGTGGATGCGCACATCCTGGTTGCCAAAGCCGTCGTCATCCATGAAGTCCTCAAACTCATAGATGCCATCCGGGATTTTTTGGATGGTGGCGCGTGTCATCCTTTCTGCATAGTCCATGAGGGCCGCGGCATAGAATTCCACCATCTCAAGGCCGTATTTGGTTATGAGGTCTTCCATGCGTTTGAGCCCAGTGAGGTTTGCCATGATCTGAGCTGCAAAATCACCTTCCCTTTCAGCAGATGTCCTCACATTGTTTAGCACAAAGGCCAGGAGTTTTTTGTCTATCTCACCCCGCTCCACGATCTTGAGGGGCGGGATTATAAGGCCTTCCTGGAAGATGGAGCGGGCAAGGGGCATTGATCCTGAAGACATTCCGCCCACATCTGCATGATGAGCACGGTTTGCCACATAGAAACAAGGCGTGCTTTCCTTGTGGAAGACCGGAGCAACAATTGTAATGTCTGGCAGGTGGGTGCCTCCCTTGAATGGGTCGTTTAGAATCACCATGTCGCCAGGGGCCCACCGGGTATCTTTGAGGGCAGCTTTGACTGAAAGGGGCATGGAGCCCAAGTGCACGGGTATGTGGGCGGCTTGGGCGATCATGTCGCCATTGCGGTCAAACACTGCACAGGAAAAATCATGCCGCTCTTTTATGTTTGGAGAAAAGGCGGTCCTCCCAAGAGTGACACCCATCTCTTCAGAGATGGAAGAAAACCTGTTCTTAAAAACCTCCAGCAGTATTGGGTTCAATTTCATATCAACTGTTTTGCACCTGTAAAAGCAGGTTGCCAAAGGAATCCACCTCTCCTTTTGCAAAGGGTGGAATTACTATTGTGGAGGAGTACTCCACCACGACAGCCGGCCCCTGGATCTGGTTTCCTGCCTTCAGGCGATCGCGCATGAAAATTTTGGTCACAACCTCCTTGCCATCAAAGACCACATTTCTCTCTTCCAATAGCGCATCCTTTGTAGGCTGGCCCTTACCGCGCTCCACCTCCTCAAGCTTGGGCTTTTCAGGAATCCCCCTTGCCCTAAGCCTGATATTTACTACTTCCACCATCTTGTCTTGGTTCCTGTAGCCATACGTCTTTTCGTGTAGAGAGTGGAATCTTTCAACAAAGTCTCCCTCAAAGGGGACAATGATCTCATAGGACTGGCCTTGATAACGCATATCCAGGTAACGCTCCAGCACTACACTTTCTTCCCCTATACCTTCTAGCCGCAACTCCTCCATGCCCCTTGCCTCCAACCCGGCAAAAAGCTTCTGCAGCTCTCCTGGGTCCAGATCACGCTCCAAGCGCATCACGGTCTGGGAATAATCCTTGATCACATCGGCCATGAGCATGCCGATGGCAGAAAGGATCCCCGGGTCCCTTGGTATCAAAACCTTTGGAATATTGAGGAGCCTGGCAAGAAAGGCCGCATGCATCCCCCCTGCCCCCCCGAAGGAAAACAGAGTGAACTCCCGTGGATCATACCCCCTTTCCACCGAGATAACGCGAATGGCCTTTTCCATTGCAGTGTTCGCCACTGCCAGGATTCCTTCCGCAAGCTCCACCGGAGATAGATCCGCCTGGGAGGCCATTGCCTTGAAAAAGCGCTCTATCCTTTCGGTCTCCAGCACCATATTTCCGCCAAGAAAGTATTGGGCAATGAGTCTTCCAAGATAGAGATTGGCATCGGTCACAGTAATTTGCTCACCCTTGCCATAGCAGATGGGGCCGGGATCGGCCCCTGCACTCTCAGGCCCTACCCTCAAGGAGCCCCCTTGGTCCAGATATGCAATGGATCCACCTCCTGCACCCACGGTGTGTATGTGGATCATGGGGACCTTGAGCGGATAGCCAGAGATGGTTGCCTCGGTAGTAATGCTCATTTGGCCATCCACCAAGGAGACATCCGTTGAG
>JAMOVZ010000146.1 GCA_027061865.1 Desulfobacterales bacterium | reverse complement strand
AAAAGTCTCTTGAGGGCCCCCCACCATCAGGCAGTAGCCGTTGTCAAGCCCCCATATCCCGCCGCTAACCCCCACATCCAGATACTTGATTCCTCTCTTTTCAAGGGCCTCCGCCCTTTTCAAGTCATCTTTATAAAAACTGTTTCCCCCCTCTACCACTATATCCTCCCTTGAGAGCAAGGCAGCGAGCTTTTCAATGTGCTCTTCCACCACAGGGCCAGCAGGAAGCATAAGCCATACAATTCGCGGGGGCGTGAGTTGCTGGACTAATCCCTCCAAGGAATAGCACCCCTTGGCACCTTCTTTTGCAAGCTCTTGGGTTTTTTGGGCAGATCTGTTGTATGCCACCACCTCATGCCCGGCTCTCAGCAGCCTCCTTGCCATGTTTATTCCCATCCTGCCCAGACCTATCATTGCCACCTGCATGTTTCCCTCTCCTCCTTAGCCACATGCCCGTCCCTTGAGATGAAAGAAAAATTTGAGGCCCTTTTTTACCGTTGGCGAAAATATCTTGGGTGACATATAAGCGCCCGCAACCCTCTTGTTGATCTCCCCCAGGGTAGGGTATGGGTGCACTGCCATAGCAATTTTTGAGAGCTTTACCTTGCCATTCAGGGCAATTACCCATTCGTTGATAAGTTCTCCTGCCCTTGGCCCAAGTATTTGGACACCAATAACCCTTTCGCGCTCATCCAGGACCATCTTGATCTTCCCCCTCCTTTGCCCTTCGCAAACGGCCCTGTCATTGTCTTCAAACCTCTCTGTCCACACCGAGCAGTTTATGCCTGAGGCCTTTGCCCTCTTTTCATTCATACCGATGCTTGCTAGCTCCGGGTCCGAGTATGTGCACCATGGCAACCACGAGTAGTCAACTTTCTTGGGAAACCTGAAGATGGCATTGCTGATCACGACCCCACCCTCATAGCCTGCGGCATGGGTAAACTGAAACAAGCCCGTTACATCGCCGGCAGCGTAAATGTGCTTCTGCGTAGTCCGCAAGCGCTCATCAACCTTTATGCCCTTTCTGTCAGTGTCCACGCCTATTTCAGAAAGCCCCAGGCCCTCAAGATTCGGGCTCCTGCCCATGGCCACCAGGATGGCATCAGCCCTGAGGGTTTTTTGCTCACCATGTCTTTCTTGTATGGTGATTTCCTTTTTATCGCCGCTCACTCCCACCCTGATGACAGAGGCATTGAGGTGGAATGCGACTCCCTCTAGGGCAAGTATGTTCATCACCTCATCTGCCATGTCCTTGTCTTCCTTGCTCAAGATCTGCCCGCTTCTCTGGATTACGGTCACCCTTGTGCCAAGGCGGCAAAAGGCTTGGGCCATCTCTGTGGCAACCGGGCCAGCCCCGAGTATGATTAAGGATTCCGGCAGCCGCTGCAAATAGAATATTTCCCTGTTGGTCAAAACGGAAGTTTCACCCAGCCCTTCAAGGGACGGAATGGCGGGCGAGGAACCGGTGGCTATAACCCACTTGCGGGCTGAAATCATAGAACCATTGATTTCTATTGAATGTTCATCCACAAATCTGGGGAGTCCATAGACCACCTTTACTCCAAGGGAGCAGAACCTTTCCTCAGAATCATATCTTTGGATAGTGGATATTACATTCCGTATTTTATCCACCACAGCACCGTAGTTAATTGGAGGCAGATTTACAGGGGGGAGGCCAAGGCGGGCGGAGTTGCGCATCCGGTGGCAGGCCTTGGCTATGTTTATCAAGGTCTTACTGGGGACGCATCCATAGTGAAGGCAGTCGCCGCCAAGGACATTTTCCTTTTCAACAAGCAACGCCTTTGCCCCGAGCCTGGCCGCCCCTGCAGCAACGGTGAGGCCTGCAGCACCCCCTCCTATTATGCCCATATCATAACTATACTTGGCCATTGCGCCAATGTCCTCGCCTCTCAGGCTGCCTCAGCCATCCATTTCCTCAGCACTTGGCGGTCCTTGCCCCTGATTGAAGTGAGCCTAAGGCGGTTGACCTTGACCCCTTTGTACTCCTCAACGGATATTATCTTGGCGTACATTTCGTCAAAGCAATGAGCTTGGGGACAAAAGTCAAATAATATCTTTATGTCAGTAAAGGGTACCAACAAAGGAGAAATAACCGCCAGCAGCTCATCTTCAAATAAGACCATAGTTTCTCCATGAAGGGCTTGTTGTTCAACACTCTTTCCCTCAAGCTTCCAGCAGTGAAAGGGAAGCCGCATTTCTGCACCACCTTGAACTTTCTTTTCCTGTTTCAGCCTGATCTTATATGGAGGGCCTATAGCAAGGACGCTGTAACAGACCAATGGGCGCCCCAAGCCCTTCATGATAAAGGTATAAGGCCCCTCAACTTCAACCATATCTTTGACCGCATCATAGGTGGATTCTCCGATTAGCACTTGCCCCCCCGTGGTATTTGACTCAATTCTGCCTGCAATGTTAACGGCAGGTCCCACCACACCATACTTCATCCTGATCTCTGAGCCAATGTTTCCAACAATCACTTCCCCGGTATTGACACCTATCCCCATCTCAAGGAGCGGAAAGCCTTTTTCACCCATCCCTGTATTCAACCGCTCAAGGGCCTTTTGCATTGAAAGGGCACAGGCCACCGCCCTTGCCGCATGATCCTCTTTTCCGTGGGGTACCCCAAATATGGCCAATATGGCATCGCCAATGAATTCATCAATAATCCCATCAAAACTGAGTATTACCTTTGACATCTCCTTCAAGTAGCCATTCAACAGCTCCACCATTTCCTCAGGGGCTCTTTGCTCCGATATCCCTGTAAAGCCGCGCAGATCAGCCATCAAGATGGTGACAGTCTCCTTGCTCCCCCCAACCTTCAAGCCATCAGGAGACTTCAAGATCTCATCCACCACCTTTTTTGAGAGATAGCGCCCAAAAGTCTCTTTTATGAAATCGGCAAGTTTCAACCGTTCTTCAGATACCTCTCTGATCTTTTCCAGCATCTCTGCGCGGGTGGCTACAATCTCTTTTATCTCCAAGGGGGCATCATCAGGAAGCACTATCTCTATTGGGTCCTTTTCAGGATCCTTTAGCCGTTTGTTTGCCAATGCAATGGTCTCAAGAGGAGATATGAGCTTTTTGACCAGAAAGTTTCTCAAGGTGATTATCATAAAGATGATTATTATGAGCACAAGGAAGGCTATACGGAGCGCATACCAGAAAAGCTCCTCCACAGAGCCGCCCTGGGTTACTATCCGATAGGCAAGAGAAAAGACAAAAAGCACCGCTTCTATGGCGAGTATCCGCCAAAATACCCCCATGAGTACGATCTGTTTTACACTTCGCCCCTTGCCCAAATAGTCCCCTCTCACTCTTGAGAAGAATTAGCCACAGACTTAATCATCTCAAAAACTATTAGTGGTTCCAAGGCATTTCTTTTTGCGATCTCCTTTATTGCCTGACCCCCTTGAACTTCAAGGCCCCTTGCCTCCAGAGCGGTTAATATCAAGGGCAGATCCAAATGGAACTGCCGGCTAATCTCTTCAATGCTTTTTGTGCCAAATCCAGGGGGAGGAACTTGCGGAAATTTGAAGTGCGGCTCACTCACTGCCGCAGGCCTAATGATCTCATAGACTTGTTTTGGTGTGACTCCATTTTGCTCGGCAATTTCCGATATGGTTTGATGCGGCCCATCCAGCTTGATGCCATTCTCTCTAAGCAAGGCCATGCTCCTCTTGAGGTCAAGGTCCAATTTCTTTGCAAAGGTCTTCAAAGGAGAGAGTTCGGCGTGTCCATAGGGTGGCTCTCCATACTTTCTTGCCGACGCCTCTTTGATAGACTCGCTAATCTCAAGTACGGTGCTCATGGGTGGCACCTCAAAATAGGTTCCCACGATCACGACACCACATATGGCCAAGGCCGCATTGAAATTAATGGTAAAAACCTTTACCTTTCTCGCCCTATCTTTTAAATATGCCAGTATGGTTCTCCAATTGTAGTAGATGTGAAGGGCTCCTGCCCCCAACAAGAGCATACCCAAATTCAGGTGCAAATCGCCCCACTGGGTCTTGCTTAATCCCCAAAGGCGCCAGTCAGACCAATAGGCAACCCTTCCGAAGGGAACAATGTAGAGCACCACGCTGGTGGTGAGGAGAAAAATAAATGAAATCAGCATGGTAAGAGATGTGATTTTCCTCATATTCATCTCAGATTGGCCTCCTTGTTGTTCTTTAACCTGTTTTTTTATGGAAAAAATAAGGGAGGAGTCATGATACCCAATTTCTCCTCCCCTATTACACCTAACTTGTTGAACTACCCTGACTAAATCCAACCCGCCTGACATCGGACAGGCTGTCCTTAAGGCAAGCAGGCACCAGGGCCAAAGCCTCTCATCCAATGGCCATAGCCCATTCCAAAACCTGGCCCCCGTCCAAAGGCCGCACCAGGCGCTATCTTCTTTGCCTGGAGATTATACTCCAGCCGTTTCTGGGACAATTGAGCCCTCAACTCATTTATTTGCGCTTGAAGTTCCTTCAGCCTTGTCTCATCCGGGTTGCTTGCGCTCAACAGCGCCCTCAACTCTCCCCTTTTTGCCCAGAGCTTACTTCTAAGACCGGCCGTCTCATCCAAGAACCTCTGCCTCAACTCTTGAAGCTGGATTCTCTGCTCTTCACTTAGGGCGCTGTATCCGGTTCCGCCGCGCCAACAGGCACCCGGCCCCCAACCTTGGTCCATGCCCCTCTTGCCAGGGCCTCCCCCCATGGCACCCCAGCGGGGACCATGAGCAAAGGCCGGGTATACAAATGCTGCTGCAAGTAGTGCGATCACTGTTATCATTGCTGCTTTCTTCATCTTCTTTCCCTCCCTTTTGATTTTTTGAATGTTTTGCCTTCTCCATGAGAGCAAACGGCATGCCATTATATTTTTTGGAGCTTAACAGCTTGAAATGAATGATATTTTTCTCCATCAAGGGCCTCTCTCTGGGAGAATTGCTTGATATTGCGCATTATAAATTGGATACTTATTACCCAGCTTGCATATCCAACCGGGTATTTTGTATCCGATCAATTGAAGCCATTCCCTTCCTAAATGCTTATGAATGGGATGAACACAAGCGGGTATAGTTCCAACAGAAGGTGTAAGGCACCGATCTTGAAAGGAGATTAGCAATAAATAAAAAAGAGAGTGGCTCCATGCCCCAAATCTATGATAAGAAAACCCGCCCAAGCCAATGGATCAATCTGCCCCCATGGCTCATTCTGGGAGCTGTGGCAGTGCTTGCCCCTATATTCATCTTCATGACATTTGAATACCTTGACCGGCAAAACAAAAAAACCACCGAATTATTGGTGGAAAAAGGAGCTGCGCTGATCAGGTCTTTTGAGGCGGGAACCCGCACCGGCATGATGGGCATGAACTGGGGAAGGCACCAAGTCCAGATGCTCCTCACAGAGACCGCAAAACAGCCGGACATCGTCCACCTGGCAATAACTGATACAGACGGTCTCATATTGGCACACAGTGACCTAAAGCAGGTGGGCAACATATATAAAACCGGCTTGGATCTCTCAAAAGTGGCCGAATCAGAAGCGGTCAACTGGAGGGAGATTACCGGCCCCCATGGAGCAATGGTCTTTGAAGTCTACAAGAAATTTGAACCTATGAGGAGGCCCATGGGCATGAGGGGCATGTGGAGGAGGATGGGCCCTATGTGGAGAGGCTTAACCCCCAGTTCAAATCCCGGCGACCTGGTGATCTTTGTTGGATTGGACATGACCCCTGTAGAGGCAGCCAGGAGGGAAGATACCCGCCACATGATAATCATGGCCCTTATTCTTTTGCTTATTGGGTTTGCTGGGATAGTGTCGCTGTTCCTGGCCCAAGCTTACAGGGGAGCCAGAGTGGCCCTTTCCAGGGTGCAGGCCTTTTCCGAGAATCTGGTCAAGAACATGCCGGCAGGCGTCGTGGCAGTGGATATTCAGGAGGGATCTGTCATAGCATTTAATCATGAGGCAGAAAAGATTTTGGGCTTCAGTGCCTCTGAGGTTATTGGGAAAAATTTCAAGGATTCTCTTCCACCTCAGCTATTGGAGGCAATCTCCCAAGCAAAAGAGGGAAGTGGGGCCGTGGAAAGGGAAGAAAACGTAAAGCTTAATAATGGGAAAGAAATTCCTCTTCACATTACTGCAACACTAATCAGAGAAGAAGGCGGACACCCCATGGGGGTGGTGGCGCTTTTAAGAGATCTCAGCCATATCAAGCACCTTGAAAGGGAAGTGGCCCGTTCCCAGAGGCTTGCTGCCATTGGCAGGCTTGCTGCTGGGGTGGCCCACGAAATCCGGAATCCCCTCAGTTCCATAAAGGGGTTTGCCACTTATTTCCGGGAAAAATGCCATGATCTTCCAGAGAGCCGCGCCACAGCAGACATCATGATCCAGGAGGTGGAAAGGCTAAACCGGGTGATAGGCCAGCTCCTTGATTTTGCAAGGCCTGACAACGTACTGAAAAGGCCTGTAGATATCCATGAGCTTCTCCAGGATTCAATAAGGATGGTTCAGCAAGACTCAGAGAGAAAAGGGATCAAGGTGGAGCTGTCTTCTCAACACTTGGAGGTGCCACTAGATCCTGACCGCGTAAAACAGGCATTATTGAATCTTTACCTCAACGCCCTGGATGCCATGGACCCTGGCGGAACATTGAGGGTGAAGTCATCATTTGATGAAAAAAAGGGGGAGCTGGCAATTATGGTTTCTGATACAGGTCAAGGGATAAGGCCTCAAGACCTCCCCCATATATTTGATCCCTACTTTACCACAAAATCCTCTGGGACGGGGCTGGGTTTGTCCATTGTTTTGAAAATAGCGGAGGCCCATGGCGGCAAGATAAATGTAGAGAGCCACCAGGGCGAGGGCACTACAGTGACCTTGGTGTTTCCCATCTCCCAGAGGGACCAAAAGGAATCAAAGCATGCATAAAGGTAAATCAATCCTGATAGTTGATGACGACACGGCCCACCGCACCATGTTGAAGACCCTTTTGAAGGGGTGGGGATATCGTGTTGAGGAGGCCCAGGATGGAGATATTGCAGTAGGCAAAGTTAAAGAGGCCCCCTTTGATCTCGTGCTAATGGATATCAGGATGATAAGGCTCTCTGGCATCCAGGCCCTCGAGTCCATCAAGACCTATAACCCCGCGGTCCCGGTGATCATGATGACCGCCTACTCTTCCGTGGACACAGCCGTGGAGGCAATGAAAAAGGGGGCCTACGACTATCTCACAAAGCCTCTGGACTTTGATGAACTCCGCCTCGCCATGGAGCGGGCCATGGAGCACACTGAACTCAAAGAGGAAAACCGGCTCCTCCGTGAGACCTTAGGCGAACAATTCAAGGCAGAAAATATCATAGGGGCCAGCAGTTCAATGGTGAGGCTGCTTGAGACCTTGGCTCAAGTGGCTCCCTCTGAGGCCACCGTCCTGATTACAGGCGAATCCGGCACGGGCAAGGAACTCATTGCTGGTGCCATCCATCACAACAGCCTTAGAAGCAAGGGGCCCTTCATCAAGGTCAACTGCGCTGCCATCACCGAAACCCTCCTGGAATCCGAGCTCTTCGGGCACGAAAAGGGCGCCTTTACCGGCGCACACCGCCGCAAGGAGGGAAAGTTCCGGCAGGCGCACCAGGGGACCTTGTTTCTAGACGAAGTCAGCGAGATGTCGCTTGCCATGCAGGCAAAACTGCTCCGCGTGCTCCAGGAGATGGAATTTACCAGGGTAGGCGGAGAAGAGGTAATAAAGGTGGATGTGAGAGTGATTGCCGCAACCAACAAAGACCTGGCAAGAGAAATCCAGGAGGGGAGATTCAGGGAGGACCTATATTATCGTTTAAACGTAGTAACCCTAGAAGTCCCTCCCCTGAGGGAGCGGAGGGAAGACATCCCACTGCTTGCCCAACATTTTCTGGCCCACTTCTCTAAAAGGAATCGCAAATCCCTTAAGGGTTTCACTCCCCAGGCCATGGACAGGATGCTGAAATACGACTGGCCGGGCAATGTAAGGGAGCTGATGAATGCGGTGGAGAGGGCCGTGGTGCTCTCACGCTATGAATATGTAGATGTCCCAGACCTTCCCCTTGCACTCCAGGAGATGGAAGCCCCAGGGGAGCGGAACGGCATGCAAGGGGGCATCCCCGCTGGAGTGCCTTTAGAAGAGGTGGAAAAGGCCACCATCCTAAAGACCCTTGAGGCCACCGGAGGAAACAAGAGCGAGGCAGCCCGCCGCCTGGGAATCACCCGAAAGACCCTCCAAAAGAAACTCAAGAAATATGGAGTCATGACCTAGACAATGACCATTCCCATGAGCATGGCAGAGGGGATCTTCTTGGGATCACTGTCTCTTCCAATCCTGTGTATAGGCCAGCCCACCAGCGAGGCAAGCTTAAATAGGTTTATGCCAATGGCCTCTGGCGATGGCCTGGCAACCTTCGGATAAAGGCAGGGCTTGGCTTGCAGTTGAGCGCACGGGACCCCATTGCAAAAGGCCACTTTACAGGAGCCGGCCCCAAGTCCATAGGGAGAGGCCAAGCCCAGTTGTCTGGCAGCCTGCTCCAGGGCCCCGGATATCATAAACACCTTTCGAAATTCCCGGTGATGGCTTTCTGATAATAAACTCTCCGGGGGCAGGTCAATCTTGAATAGCAAGGCCCACGTGTGTGACTCGATCATTGCGCGGGCTTCTTGCGGGCCCATTGCGTGGGGTGGGCAGTTGGCACACTTACCATATCCTTGGCATCCTGGAGGTTTACAAAGTTCCACCAAGTGTGGTTCTATGATGATCCCGTTGGTGCGAATCACCTTAGCATCACTTGCGCCCAGCCTTATTGCCTTATTAATCAAGATATCCAGGTCCATGAGAGCGATTGAATAACTCAGGCAGGAATATAGGCCCTTGGAACGCGCCTGGACACCCCGCAGACCACTTCATAGCTGATCGTGCCTGTAAGTCGGGCTATCTCATCAGCGCTTGGCTTCTCTCCAAACAGTACCACCTCATCGCCTACTGAGACATCAGGGATGTGGGTGACATCCACCATTATCATGTCCATGCAAACCCTGCCCACTACAGGCGCCCTTATGCCCCCGACCATCACCTCTCCCCTGTTTGAGAGTAGGCGGGAATAGCCGTCTGCATAACCCACCGGGAGGGTGGCAACCAGGCTCTGTTTTTCCGTGTGATAAGTGCGGCCGTAACTTATTGGCGTGCCAGGCGGGACCTTTTTCAAAAACAAGATTTTGGTCTTGAAAGTCATGGCAGGAATTATCGGTATGCTTCTTCCCACGTGTTCTGAGGGATAGAGCCCATAGATCATTATGCCCGGCCTTACCATGTCATAATAAGACTGAGGGAGATCCAAGACCGCCGCGCTGTTTGCCATGTGTTTCAAGGAGGTTTTAATGCCCGCCTGGGCCAGGGTCTCAACCACCTGGTCAAATATCCCCATTTGTCTTCGGGAAAAGGCCTTGTCTGCTTCATCTGCAACCGAAAAGTGGCTGAAGAGCCCCTTTACCCTTATCTGCTTCAAGCCGCCAATTGCCCTTGCAAACTCCAAGACATCCTCAGGGGCCACACCGATACGGCCCATCCCTGTGTCCACCTTGATATGGACATCCACGTGCATGCCCGCCTCCGCACCAGCGTGGTCAAGGGCTTGAGCCGTTTCCACAGTGCAGACCGTCTGCTCCGCCCGTGCCTCTATCACTTCACGGGCTTGCTCAGGCTCAATGGCACCCAACACCAAAATGGGGGCCTCAATGCCGGCAAGGCGAAGCTCCTTTGCCTCCCCGGGCAGAGCAACACCTAGATAATCAGCCCCGTGCCCTAGCGCGGCTTGGGCCACCTTCACTGCGCCGTGGCCATAGCCGTCTGCCTTCACAACGGCCATCAATCGGCGCCTTTGACCAATGGCCTTTCTGATTTCCCTGACGTTATGGGCTATGGCACCCAGGTCCACAACCGCTCTGGTAGGCCTCTTAAGCACTCATACTCCCCATTTTTATAAAGTGCCGCAGCGTTTTCCATCCGCGTATTGGTTCTGAATTCCTTATTCTAGCCATGAAGGGAATCTATGTCGCCTCTTTTCCCAGGTTTATCATCTTGATCCCCTTTTACGGTATAGTTCAAGCATCAAGCAGGAAGAAAAAACCGGTATCAAGTCCTATGGGCATTGGCTTCAGTCCCTTCATTGTGAATCTGCTCCCATCCCTTTATTCCTTTTAGCGGCCCCTCCTCCACAAGACATTTAAGGACCCACGCGCATCCATGCTCTCCATACGGCCAAGATACTGCTTTACCCTCTCACTTATGATTCTGGATACAGGAATCTTCTCTGCTTTGGCCTTGGCGCGAACTACATCAAGTATCTCTTGGCTAAGATAAAAACTGACAGCCGGCATATGTCTGACCGCCCTCCTTCCGGGATATATCATCATATCACGTTATGATATTATTAATATTTGATAAAACACAAGCCAACCTTTTGTATTGGCAACACCACTCTACACTAGCCATAAATCAGCCTTAATTGAAAAACAGCTCTGGTGCAGTGAAGCTCGCCCAACTATAATTACTCGTGTGAGCCGCTGATACCTCAAGAACTCAGGTTCATTACTAGACGCTGGAACTTCTACATTAAAAGAAGAACGAGACAATAGGGCAAGAATGTTCAAGTGGAGTTTGCACAAAAGCCAGATTGGGCCCAAAAATGGGGCTCCGGAAGTCATAGTGATCGGGGCAGGGATCATCCGCCAGAAGCTGATTCAAGCAGGGTCAATGTGACCCCATCAGGGAGCGGATCATAAGGTTTTATGACCCTTCCATCCAGCACTCCTACTACCCTCCGCTCCTCTGGAATACCCAAGGTCTCCAAGACCGCCTTGAGGTGGGCGTCATCGGGGAGCACTAGATCCAAACCCCTTTCCTTGTCATAGGCCTGGACCAGCTTGGGAAGTGCCCCATAGAGTTTTACCCTTATCCGCGCCACTGCCTCGAAGCCTTAAAAATCAAACACCTTGTCAAGCTCTTCGTCCCTTATCATGAAGACCTTGTTATGGGGTGGCAGGGGTTCCTTGAGGAACATCCCAGGCAAACGGTCGTCCTTGGAGGTAAAGCCAGCCCTTCTGTTAAACTCCCTCTCGGCCCGCAGCACCCTTCGGCCAAGCTCCATTATATCCTCCCACTTGAGCTTTTTTCCCAGCCTGATACTGAGCATCCTGACCATGGCCTCTCCACCTTCAGGAGAAAACATGGCCCCACCGGCCAGCAGACACAGGCCTGTGCAGTCCAGGGCGGCAACGGAAATCTGGGCCCTGCGGGAGGCCTCCACCTGTCCTTCAATGGAGAGGGGATCCAGGTTTCCGCTCAGATATTGGCCTATGAGATTTCCTGCAGTATGATCGGCGCCCATGGGAGATGTTGCATAGGTCACCCCGGTTCCCTGCATGGCCCTGGGGTCGTAAGCTGCAATGCTTTGGCCCTTAACGGTTGGCACCCGGGTGTGGCTAAAATAGCGTCCAGTCTCCTCGGGCCCGTTTCCAAGGGCGTTGCCTAGCTTTGTCCCCTTCGCAATCTCCTCAATCATGTGGATTGCAGCTTCCCTGTCACCGAACTCCTTGTATCCCGCATCCATGGCCACGGCCATTGCCACCCCTGTACTCATGGTATCTATGCCAATATCGTCGGCCAAGAAATCCAGCCGCGCAATGGTGTCCAGATCATTTATACCGAGCATACCTCCCATGGCCCAGATGGTTTCGTACTCAAGTGAGGCGGTTACATATCCCCCTTCAGGGCCCACATACTCGTTGGA
>JAMOVZ010000145.1 GCA_027061865.1 Desulfobacterales bacterium | reverse complement strand
CCTCTGAGATATTCGGGGCATCCCTTCGTTTGTCGATAATCGCCAGAGAGGCATCAAGGCGTTTTGCAAATGCACGCGCCCTTTCAACTCCACCAGCATCTGGAGACACGATGACAAGATTATCTGCAAAATTTCTCCTGATGTACTTGAGCAAGATGGGAGCTGCAAAGATGTTGTCCACCGGGATGTTGAAGTAACCTTGGATTTGCCCAGCATGAAGGTCCATAGAAACCACCCGGTTGGCCCCTGCCACTGTAATCAAGTCTGCCACCAGCTTGGCGCTTATGGGAACGCGCGGTTTGACTTTCCTGTCTTGTCTTGCATAACCGTAATAAGGGATGACCGCGGTAACCCTCTGGGCAGAGGCCCGGCGGAGGGCATCCATCATGATGAGGAGTTGCATGAGGTTGTCATTTACTGGTGGGCATGTGGACTGGAGCACAAAGACATCGCGGCCTCTGACATTTTCCCCAATTTCCACCTGGATTTCACCGTCGCTGAAGGTTTTGGCGGTCACAAGCCCTGGCTCTATACCAAGATAGTTACATACTTCCAAGGTAAGGCTAGAATTTGAAGTTCCGCCAAATAATTTCATCTCAGCTCTCAGGCTCATTGCCACATAAAAAATGGCTGGGGTGGGAGGATTCGAACCTCCGAATGCGGGCTCCAAAGGCCCGTGTCTTACCGCTTGACGACACCCCAGCGGTGGATTGCTCTCTGTGGTTTCCGGGCCGAACTCCACTGGGTGACTACAAAAACCTCACCCTTTTTCGCCCGTTTCATACTCTCGGCAGCTTCAAGCGCCTGTTCCCGGCCCTTGAAGAGGGCAAACACGCTTGGTCCACTGCCTGACATCAATACCCCTTCTGCCCCCAATTGTTCAAGTGATGCCTTGATATCCGCTATCTCAGGATAAGCGGCCACTGTAACGGTTTCAAGGTCATTTTCAAGCAGAAGGGAGATTTGAAAACCCTCTTTTTTCAAGTGATTAAATATATCTGGAAGGGGCTTTTTTGTCAACCCTAATTTGAGCTGACCATATACCCATGCAGTTGAGATGTCGATTGGAGGAACAAAGATAACGTACCAGAATAACGGCCAGTTTTCAATGGGAGACAGAATCTCCCCGATGCCCCTGGCCACACTGGGTCTTGGGTCGAGGAAAAAGGGCACATCCGCTCCCAGCTCTTTGGCGATTAGGCCCAGTTCTTGGGGTTTCAAGGGGCTGCCAAACATGCTATTCAAGGCCGTAAGGGTGGTTGCGGCGTTACTGCTCCCTCCACCAAGACCAGCGGCAACCGGGATAACTTTTTTAAGCCTTATGGCAATACCCGCCTTCACTTTGGAGGCGGAAAAAAAGGCCCGCGCCGCCCTGGAAACCAAATTCTCTTCAGAGCAAGTTACGGGCCTGCCTTCGCACTCAAGGGAAAGCTCTCCTTCCGGCGCTGGATAGAATTGGAGAAGGTCGCAAAGGTTCAGCGGAACCATTATGGAGTCTAAGTCGTGGTAGCCATCCCCCCTTTTCCGCACCACCTTGAGACGCACATTGATCTTTGCAGGTGAATGCCATTGAGTGGGTGGAGAATTGTACATGCCTGCCTATTCCCGGACCTTTAAAGTCAAGTAGATGGTAGAACCCTGCCTCTTTACCAGGAACAGAATTATATCCCCCTTCTTGTACTTGGAAATCAAGCGGTTGAAGCTGTCCAGGTCTTCAACCGGCTTTTGATCCACTTCCAGTATGAGATCCCCCTCTCTAAGCCCTGCCTCATCCGCAGGGGAGCCTTGCTCCACACTGACTACAACAAGTCCCTCTTCTTCCTCTGGGATATTGAAGCGCTTTGCAAGGGAAGGGGTCAGCTCTTTGACCCGCATGCCTAATTCTTCCAGGCTTTCCTGTGCGCTTACAGGAGACGCTCCTTCCTCCTTCATCTTCCCTATCTTTACGATAAATTTCTTCTTCTTACCCTTTCGTATCACCACTACTTCTACTTTCTTGCCAACTGGAGTAGTGGCTACAATATAAGGAAGATCATAGGCATCACGTATCGTTTTGCCGTCAAAGGAGATGATCACATCCCCCCTCTTTATGCCGGCCTTATGGGCAGGGCCGTCCTCTATCACGTCTGCAACGAGTGCGCCTCTGTCGTCTTTGAGCTTGAGCTTTTTCTTAATCTCTGGGGTGATTTTTTGGATCACCACTCCCAGCCATCCGCGCACCACCTTGCCCTCTTTAAGTTGGGGAAGCAATTGCTTGACCATGTTGATGGGTATGGCAAAGCCGATCCCGATGCTTCCTCCACTTCGGGTGAAGATGGCGGTGTTTATGCCTATGACCTCTCCAGCCATGTTCAGGAGCGGGCCACCGCTATTGCCGGGATTTATGGGCGCATCGGTCTGGATAAAATTGTCGTAGGCCCCAGCGCCGATCCTGCGGTACTTGGCGCTCACTATCCCTGCTGTAACACTGTGGCCAAGACCGAAGGGGTTCCCTATAGCAATTACCCAATCGCCCACTTGGATTTTATCTGAGTCACCGAGGGGAAGGGGTTTGAGTGGATGGTCTGTCTTTATCCGGATTAGGGCAAGATCAGTTTTGGAGTCACGGCCCACAATTTCTGCCTCCAGCTCCGTCTCATCGGCAAGTTTCACCCTGATCTCATCGGTGCCTTCCACCACGTGATTATTGGTCAGGATGTAGCCCTCTTTGTCTATTATAAAGCCTGAGCCCAGGCTCTTCTGCCTGAAATTTCTTGGCATATGGTCCCTGAAAAACCGCTCGAAAAATTCCCGGAAAGGGTCATCTTTTCCAAAAGGCCCTTCAAACGGAAAGGGAATGGCCCTATGGCCCTTTATGACCTTTACCGTGCTTATATTTACCACTGAGTCCTTGGCCTTTTTTACCAGGCCTGCAAAGGAAGGAGGCGCGCCCTGGAAAGATGCGCTCCTAGCCCCTGCACCTTGAGGAGCCAAGAGGAAAGTGGCAGTAA
>JAMOVZ010000144.1 GCA_027061865.1 Desulfobacterales bacterium | reverse complement strand
CGTTGGGCACCTTGTTGCCTTTGGGATATTTCTTTACCACCTCGTGAAAGGCCAAGATCGCTTTTTCGTATTGTTTGAGGTTCATGTAACACTCCCCTATCCAGAATTGGGCATTGTCGGCCAGCTCTGAACGGGGGAATTTTTTCAGGAAGTCAGAGAATGCTGCTATGGCATCCTCGTAGTTACCGGCCTTAAAAAGGGCCATGGCCTTGTTGTAAAGGATGTCTTCGGCTGGCAGCAGCTTGGGAGAAGCCGGAATAACAGGGGCTTTTTCCCCGGGCCCAGGGTGAGACAGAGGGGTAAGGTTTTCGCTCTTTAATCCCAAGTAAGAATAAAGTCCTTTGAGCTTTTCGTCCAGTTCTTCCACCTTTTCGCTGAGGCGCTTGAGTTCTGCCTTCATGTAATCTTGTTCAGTGGTGTCTCTTTCCACCACACGCTTGATCAAATAGTTATTTTCTTCCACCCTGCCTGAGAGGTCCTGGATGGTGCTTTTTACCCTTTCAAGCTCGGCCCTCATCTCGGCCTGCCTCACACGGATGTTTTCGGTCTTTTGCTCAAGGTCACGGGATAACCTTTGATCGACGCGCTGCTCTATTTCGGTGACCCGCTTGTTGAGCGCCACAATCTGGTCGTTCAGATACAGGAGCTCTTCCCTGGTGGTGACACAGGAACTCAGAAAGAGGACAAATGCTAAAAGCAGACCGTAGCCCAGGTAAGAATAGCTTATTCTCATTTCTTCTTCTCCCTTTTAAAAACACAAGCCGACCCGTTTTCGGGGCCGGCTTGCCTGATATCATAAACTGAGCTCTTCACTTCAGCCGGCACGCCTTATGCGGCATGGACTCGGCCCTCAAGGAAGATGAAAGAGCCTTTTATTTTTTGAATAGCTTGAACTCGCATCTCCTATTCTTTGCCCATGCCTCCTCACAATGCCTTGGATCAAGGGGCCTTTCTTCACCATAACTGATGGTGGAAATCCTTTCTTCAGGCACCCCAAGATCAATCAAGAACATCTTGGCTGAATTGGCCCTTCTTTCTCCCAAGGCAAGGTTATACTCATTCGTTCCCCTCTCATCACAATGACCTTCAATGAGCACATTGAACTCAGGGTGCTTGAGGAGCCAATCCGCCTTTTTCCTAAGCACTGCTTGGGCCTCGGGCTTAAGGTCAGCTTTGTCAAAATCAAAGAATATCATTTCCTGCTCAAAGGCCTGAATTTCCTCCTGTAGCCTCTGGGCCCTTTCCAACTCGCGTAGCCTGGCCTGTCTCTCGGCCTCACGCTTCTTGTATTCTTCAGTTAATCCTGTTTCTACTTTGGGAGTTTCCTTAGGAACTTCTTCTTTTTTTACGGCTGTCTCTGGCTGGGCCGGAGTGGGTTGGGCCCCTTCTGTTACCTGAACCTGTTTCTTGGCGCAAGATGCCAAAAACACGCCGAATACAAAGAAGACCAGTACAACTGCCAAAACTGTCACTCTGCGTTCCATACCTTAATAACCTCCTGATGTTGTGGGTTAGCGCCTAATATAAACGATAAACCAAAATAACATAAATTCACTTTAAATTAAGAAAACGCAACCCTAAACACCGGCATATTAAACAGATAATTCCACCATTGGCAAGGGAAAAAGTGGGTTGCTTCTTATCTCCTAGGTGTCAGCCGGAAGTAAGAGGCGGACCAAGATGGAGCACTGTGGTCTCCATCCCCATAGGTGATGCGTTTCTGGTTCTGGCCTCTGGCGGTCATTATGTATAGGTGATACCTCCCGGTCCTGTTGGAACTAAACACAATGTATCTTCCGTCAGGCGACCAGCATGGATCTTCATTTTGGCCTTGGTCTTGGGTTAAGTATCTGGGCTCCCCTCCCTCTGCATCAATAGTGCAAATATTGAAGGAGCCGTTATTCATGGACGCATAAGCAATCCTGTCAAGCTTGGACCAGGATGGAGAGGTATTGTACTTCCCCTCAAAGGACAGCCTTTCTACTCGGCCACTTCCAAGCTCCATTACATAAATTTGGGGGCTGCCGGAGCGGTTGGACACAAAGGCTATCTTTTTTCCGTCAGGTGAAAAGACAGGGGATACATCAATCGCCCAGTGATCGGTAAGTCTCTTCAAGATCTTACCGTTAAGATCTATGAGATAGATATCCGGGTTCCCTTTGGTGCTCAGGGTGAGAGCGATCTTTGTGCCGTTAGGGCTCCAGGATGCCCCGATGTTCAGGCCCTTTCTTCCAGAGATCAGCTTGCTTCGGCCCATGGTCAGGTCCATCATGTAAAGCATGGGGCCGCTTCCCCCTTTATATGAGATATAGAGGAGCTTGCTTCCATCAGGCGACCACCTGGGCATCATGGCGATGCTCTTGTCGTGGGTTACCTGCACTGCATTTTGCCCGTCAAAGTCTGATACATATATCTCTTTGTGCCCGGTCCTGTTGCTTACAAAGGCAAGCTTGGTAAGAAAGATGCCCCCTTGACCGGTCAGTTTCATTATTATGGCCTCAGCAAGCCTGTGCATGAGCTCCCTGTAGTGGCGGATGTCTCCAAGCAGCCTTTTCCCCATTATTTGCCGGCCCCAGAACACATCAAAGAGCCTTGCCTCCACCTCAACACGAGAGCCAATGCAGGTGTAGCCGCCCGTGAGGAGCAATTCCGCACCGATGGCGGTCCAGTCATTGAATTTTACTTCCTCCAATGTCAGCGGGACCTCAGTGGTAAGAAAGGCCTGCCTTTCAATGGGGGCAAAAAAACCGCAAAGCTCCAGGTCATTGGAAATGACGCGGGAAAATTTCCGGCCCAAATCTGGGGCCCTTGCGCATGTATCAAGCGCCTTGAAATCGGGTATGGCTATCTTGAACTTCCTCAACGCCGGCGCATTTATATCGATATAGATCCGCCCCCAGCTTCCCGTGGGGATAAGGAGGACCATGACCGCCCCTAGCAAAAGGTAACCAAGCAGGCCTCTATACAGTCCTTTTGCGCCTTTATTCGACCGGCCTTTAG
>JAMOVZ010000143.1 GCA_027061865.1 Desulfobacterales bacterium | reverse complement strand
GCTGATACCACTAGTTTGAGAAGAAGTAGGGGAGGGGCCTTTTGGCTTCAGGTCTGCCAGCCTGGCCTTCAGTGCCTTCAGGTTGGCTTTGGACTTATCTAAATGATACAGGATATATGCCCTATAGACAGCTTCTTGGGCCTTTGTAAGGGGCTTTCCCTGTTTGTGAAGGATTGCTATGGAAAGCAGGGCCTTTTTCTCATCAGGAGTGAATTCTTCTTGTGCAGGCACAGTTCCTGCAAAACCAACCAACAAAAACAGGATAATAATAAACAGGAATCCATAATTACGCTTCATCACCAAAAAATCCTCCACCGTGTTACGATAATGTTTTCCTAAGGGTTCTTCCGGCTCGAATGTCTTCCAAGGCTTGAACAAGGATCTTTGCCAATTCTTCTTGGGAAGAAAAGGAGCCTGTCCACCCGCTCCTAATGTGTTCTATGTTGCCCACAATGGTGCCTCGGCCAGGTGTATCGTCTACCACCAGATATACAATAAAGCTCTCCCTTCTTTTCATCATGATTGAACAACCCTCTCTTTTCTCTTATCTCTGGAAGAAACACCTCGTTTTGTATCATTAGCTTCATATCCTATTGGTATTAACGCGCCTATTCTTCTATCCTTTTTTAGATTCAGCAGTGTGGCCAGTTCGTTCTCAGCTATCAAGGGCCCTGTCATGTAACAACTCCCCAGCCCAAGGCTTGTGGCAGCTAATAATATGAGCGTAGAGACTGCTGAGATGGATTTTATAAAGTTTTCTAGCTCCAGCCTTTCTATGCTCGAATCAGGAGTTGCAATGAGAGCTGTAAGATGGGGGCTTATGCGATAGTTTGGGATAAGTACCACGGGGGCTGACTCAAATGCTATAAAATTGCGGGAATATGAGAGGAAGGCCTTTTGAAAGTCTTTTCGCACTGCATGGGAGAGGCGGGCCACCTGTCTCTTGACCGCGTCGGCCATATGTGAAATGACACCTTGATCTTTAACCACATGAATGCCCCAGTTTTTTCTGCCCGACACATAAGGGGATGTATAGGCAATGTCCAATATCTTCTTGACCAGATCATCTGTAACAGCTTTTGGAGAAAAAGCCCTGATGCTTTTTCTGGCAATACAAATATCCTTCAACACGAGATACTGGTCTTCTGCAAAAACCATTCTTCACACTCCTATCATGAACCCGCCGTCTACCTGCAATACTTGTCCGTTTATGAAGGATGCTTCATCTGATACGATGAACCTGACGGTTGCAGCCACTTCCTCCACCGAGCCCAGTCTATTGAGAGATACAGAGGCAAGTAGCTCCTTGTTGGCATAGGCTTTGAGCTTTTTCAGTGAGCCCGTCTCTATTGGGCCAGGAGCCACACAATTCACCCTGATCCCCTTCCTGCCGAATTCAGCAGCCAACGACCTAGTGAATGCATTCAAAAAACCCTTTGTGCCTGCATAGACACTTTGGCCCCTATTGCCTCTTGCAGCAGCCACAGAGGAGATATTAACGATGCATCCTTTCCTTTTGGCAACCATTGAAGGCAAGAGCCTCTGTGTCACCCTTACGGCAGCCATGATATTCACATTGAGCATTCTCTCTATTGATTCTTCTCGCAATGTAGGGAGAAGTCCTGTAATGGTCAAAGCTGCAGCGTTTATCAAGATGTCAGCCTCATTTATCTTGCTGCAAAACAGATCAATACCCTTTGGAGTGGAAAAGTCCGACTGGAGAAAGATGACTTGTCTGCACAACCCTTTTATGGACTCAAGGGGCCTTGGATTCCTGTTATAGTGAAGAATAAGGGTATCATCTGGTCTAGCCAGAGCTTTGGATATGGAAAGGCCAAGTTCTGAACTGGCCCCTGTTATGATAATTATCCTACTCATATCTCCTCAGTACCAACGCAGTATTCTGGCCTCCAAAGGCAGAATTGAGCTTCAATATATTCCTTATGTTCATGTGTAGCGGCCTGTCCCTGATCACGTTAAGGGGGGCCTTGGGATCTGGTGTCTGGAAGTTTACAGTGGGTGGAACACACTGGTTTTTCAAAGAGTAAATAACTCCCAAAAGCTCCAGGGCTCCACAGGCACCAACCAGGTGCCCTGTTTGGCCCTTAAGGGAGAATACAGGAATTTCTGGTCCCCGCTTACCAAAAATTATCTTCATGGCGTTTGACTCTGATATGGCATTTTTATACGTGCCGGTGCCGTGCAAGTGCACACAATCAATATCTCCTGGCCTGATGCCTGCCTCATGGATCGCCTCCAGGGCTGCCTTTGCCAAATACCTGCCCCCTGGATCAGGATCAGTCACAAGATAGGCGTCCATAGTAGAACTATAGCCTGTCACCTCGGCCAAGATATCTTCTTGGTGGGCAGTAGCCTCAGGTTCAAGGCAATACAAGGCTGCCCCTTCGCCCAGAACCATTCCGCAGCGGTTCTTGTCAAAGGGTTTGCATGCCTCTTGGGGAGCGCCTTTCCATGTGGAAAGGGCCCCAAGTCTATAAAATCCCATGTAGTGTAAAGGTGCTATCATGGAATCGTATCCACCGGTGAGCGCAATACCTCTACCATCCCGCTTCAATTTCCTGAAGGCCAGCCCTATGGCTTGGCTTGAGGCCACACAAGCTGCAGCATTCATAACGCATCCACCCCTTAACCCCAATTTCTTTACGAATTCGGTGGCTGGTGCGATGGACCATTTGACATGCTTTTCCCAAGGGGCGGGGGCGCCAAGTTCCACAGTTTCATTTATGTAACCTGGAAGATCAAAGTAATCGATACCCGTGCCAAGGGAGGCAAACCTCTCTTTGGGATCATATCTGTCAAGAATGCCTGTTGAGAGTATTTGTTCTAGGGCCATTTCCAAGAACAAGGCCTTTCGATCTATCCAGGAATCTGTCTTTATAACCCTGCCGTTTGACTTGGCCTCCCCTGCGAATGAGACCGGGAAATGAGAGGTATCAAAGCTTTCAATATGGGCCAATCCCTTGGTACCTTTCTCAATCCCTTCC
>JAMOVZ010000142.1 GCA_027061865.1 Desulfobacterales bacterium | reverse complement strand
GATCTTCTCCATGCACCTTCACCTCGCTTTGATTTTATTGTTGCCCAGCTTTTCTGCCCTCATGAGGCAGGAAAACCCAAGAGCCAGTTACCAAAGCTGAAAAAGGTCATCCCCCTTCGGCCTTGGGAGCTGGCTCCTAGGATAAAATCATCCCCAAAAAAATTATAACCGGATTTTCAAAGATAATTTAACAATTTCTTAGGGCGGTTTCCACAAAAATTTGTCTAAATTGGGGTTAATGGGAAAGTTAATGCCTGAAATTTCCGATTTAGGGTCCTTGAAAGTGGTTCCACCCGGAAGGTGATGCCTTTTCAAGCTCTCCATCAGGCCTGAGGAGCCTGATACCGGTCCCGGGTTCGGCGATCTTGCCGATTTCTGTAACAATCACATCACTCACTTGGGAGATGGCTGAGCGTATTTCTCCTGCTGCACTGGGGGGGCAGGTAATGATGAGTTCATAGTCATCACTAGGGCCCAGGACGAGATTGAGGGGGTCAAGCCCAAGCCTCGAGGCAGCCATCCTCAGGTCGCCGCTGACAGGGAGTTTGCCCAATTCCACTACAGCTCCCGTCCTGCTCTCTTTGCAGATGTGCCCCAGGTCTCCAAGGAGCCCGTCGCTGATATCGATCATGGCGGTGGCCAGCCCTGTTGCGGCCACTGCCTGCCCCTCCACAGCCCTGTGGGAGGGCAGGATGTAAGTCCGAACCAGGGGATCATGCAGGATCTCTCTGTTGGACTGGGACTCTTTAAAAAGTAATTGGAGCCCTGCCGAGGCCTCTCCCGGGTACCCGGTCACAATGATGGCATCCCCTGGTTTAGCACCAGAGCGGCCCACTATTTTGCCTGCCTGCACTTCTCCAATCAGGGTTATATCGATAAACAGGGAGCCTTCCACCCGGGTGAGATTCCCCCCTATTATAAAGGCGCCAAAGGGTATGAGCTCTTTCAGGAATCCTCGGTACATGGCCTCCAGGTCGGCCACTAACATATCTGTTCTAAGGCCCAGGGATACGAGGGCGTAAAGCGGTCTTCCCCCCATAGCTCCTATGTCGCTTATGTTCAAGGCCATGGCGCGCCTTCCCAATTCAAATGAGGTGATGTGCTGTGGAAGATAGTGCCTCCCCTCCACCACCGAGTCGCAGGTCACCAATATTTCGTAACCGGGATTTGGCCGGAATGCGGCAGCATCATCGCCGATTCCCAAGACGATCCCTTTGGACGAAGAGCCTTCTTGTTGCTCAAGAATGGAAGCAATCAGTCCGATGAGGCCAAACTCGCCCAACTCTCCAATGCTCTTTTCCATGGCTGCCCCTTACCATTGAACATCTTGGGCCAGTATCTGGTTGAATACCACGGGGTTTTCCACCATGGGCATATGGGCCGCCTTAGGAACGCTCCGAAGCTGGCTTGAAGGGATCAGTTGGTGCAATTCTTGGGAAAGTTTCAGGGGGGTAAGCTTATCGTATTCACCAGAGATAATTAAGCAAGGGAGCTTTAACCGGCCGAGCCGACCCGTTGAGTCAAATCTATTGCAAGCCAAGAAGTCATTAAGCAACACCTCTGGGCCTGCCTCTTCCATTAGTTTTGCCCCTTGGCTTATCACTTTCGGGTCTGTTGCTTTGGAGTAAGCAAAACTTACGATCATCTCAACGGTCTTGCTAAACTCCTTTTTCAGCCCTTCAAGAATGAATGGGGCTACCTTTAGTTGGGCCCCTGTACAGACAAGGACGATGCCCTTTAGCAAATCCGGCTCTTGAAGCGCCACCTCTTGCACTATGGCCCCCCCCATGGAGTGGCCCATGAGGATCAGGCCTTCGTTGCCAGTAAAACTAGAGGCCAGAATTTCTATCACCCAGTTGGCGTATTCCTCAATACTAGAGTACCCCTTGCCAGGCGTTCTCCCGTGTCCTGGAAGTTCTATGGCGAGGGCATTTGCATGCGGTTCAAGGGGGCCCAGTTGGAGAAGCCAATTTTCAGCAGCTCCTCCCGCACCATGGACCATCACAAGGGTTGGCTTGTCAGGAGAAAAATTTTCAGGGTGAGCAAGGTAGCCTATATTTTTTTCCTTCAGCTTTTCAATTCCCACATCTGCCCTCTTCTATTCCCATCTAATCAAGGCGCTCCCCCAGGTAAGCCCGCCACCAAAGACCGGCATGCACACCAGGTGGCCCTTCTTTATACTTCCGTCCCTTACCGCTTCGTCAAGGGCAATGGCACACGAGGCCCCCGAAATGTTTCCATACTTGTGAATGGTTACATAAAATTTTTCCATGGGTATCTTGAGGCTCTTGGCAATGGAGTGGAACATGCGGAGATTTGCTTGGTGAGGGATAAACCAGTCCACATCCTCCACGGTGAGCCCGTTGCTGCTAACGGCCTCCTTTATGGATTCCACGAAGTGGCGCACAGCCACCCTGAAGCTCTGGTTAGCTTCTATCATGGTAAGGTAATGGAGCCCCTTGTCCACGCTTTCGTGGGAGATTGGAGTGGTCTTTGAGCCCCCTCCAGGGAGCAAGAGGTCTTGGCCGTTTTTTCCATCCGTATGGGTGTGGGTGGAGAGGATCTCTGGGCCAGAGTCTGCCCAGGTGACCACAGCGGCCCCTGCCCCATCTCCCCAAAGGATGCAAGTGGCCCTGTCCTTCCAGTTAACGGTGCGTGTCATCACCTCTGCTGCGGCAACCAGGATGTAGCGGTAGGTGCCGGCCTTCAGGTATTGCTCTGCCACGTTGAGGGCAAAGATGAAGCCGGAGCATGCCGCTGTCACATCAAAGGTGACGGCTTGGTCGGCCTCGAGCTTTGCCTGGAGCCAGTTTGCGCCTGCCGGGCAACAGGTGTCCGGCGTGATGGTCGCAAGGATTATGAGATCAATATCCTGTGGGCTCATCCCGGCCATGTCCAGGGCCTTGACCGAGGCCTCGCAGGCCAAATCAGAGGTTGCAACATCAGGATCTGCCATCCTGCGCTCACTGATGCCGGTGCGCTGCACAATCCATTCATGCGAGGTGTCAAGCCCCATCTTCACCAGGTCGTAGTTTGTCAAGACCTTTGGCGGCACATAGGAGCCGGTGCCCAGAATCCTCATAGATGCCATGAATTATTCGTCCTCCGGTTTTATACCCAGTTCTTTCTCCTTTTCAGCGATCGCGAGCCTGGTCTTTATCACCGTGTCGGGGATCAGGCTGATGGAATCAATGCCGCACTCCACCAGGAACTCGGCAAAGTCTGGAAAGTCGCTTGGAGCCTGCCCGCAAATTCCTATCTTGCGCCCCTTTTCCTTGGCGGTTTGAATCACCTGCCTTATCAATCTCTTCACTGCATTGTTCCGCTCATCATAGATGTGGGCTACCAAGGCCGAGTCTCTGTCAAGGCCCAAGGTGAGCTGTGTGAGGTCATTTGAGCCGATGGAAAATCCATCGAAGATCTCTGAAAACTCGTCGGCGCAAACCACGTTGCTGGGGATCTCACACATCACGTAAATTTCCAAGCCCTCTTCGCCTTGAACGAGGCCGAACTTGGCCATGAGGTCGATCACCCTTTTACCTTCTTCGGGAGTTCTGCAAAACGGTATCATGACCTTGATATTGGTGAGCCCCATCTCGCTTCGGGCCTTATAAAGGGCTCTGCATTCCAATTCAAAGGCAGGCATGAACTTTTCATCATAGTAGCGCGAGGCCCCCCTCCAACCAATCATCGGATTGCTCTCTTTTGGCTCATAGAGGTAGCCGCCCACCAGGTTTTCATACTCATTGGTCTTGAAGTCAGATAGCCTCACTATCACGTCATTGGGATAGAAGCCCGCAGCAATACGGGCCACTCCCTCTGCCAGCTTGTCTATGAAGAACTGTTTCTTGTCTTCATAGACGCTGGTCACTTCGTCTATCTTGTAAACCACACCTGCCACCCTCTGGTCGGTCTTGGCCTTTTCCCTGAGCTTGTCATAATCTATCAATGCCAAGGGATGGATGCCTATATGGGAGTTTATGATGAATTCTTCCCGGGCAAGCCCCACCCCGTCGTTTGGGATCATGGCTTGGGAGAAGGCCTGCTCCGGGATGCCCACATTCATCATTATCTTGGTCTTGGTCTTGGGAAGCTCCTCAAGGTTCAGCCTTTCCACCTCGAACTTGAGGAGGCCTTCGTACACATTGCCCTGCTCACCCTCACAGCAAGCAACCGTTACCTCTTGGCCGGTCTTTATCACCTCGTCGGCGTTGCCGGTGCCGATAATGCACGGGATGCCCAGCTCCCTGGAGACGATGGCGGCATGGCACGTGCGCCCCCCCTTGTTGGTGACAATGGCTGATGCAATCTTCATGATGGGTTCCCAGTCAGGGTCTGTCATGCTGGTGACCAGGACCTCTCCCTCGTTGAACTGATCCATTTCCAGGGTGGAGTGAATGACCTTTGCAACACCCTGGCCTATCTTTGTGCCGATTGCGGTCCCGGTTGCCAGCACCGGCCCTCTTTCCAAGAGCCGGTAGGTTTCATAAACATTGGTGTCCTTCTGGGAATGAATGGTCTCAGGACGCGCCTGGACGATAAAGAGCTCACCTGTGCCCACGTTTACGCCGTCACCATCCTTGGCCCACTCTATGTCCATGGGCTTGAAGTGCCCCGCCTCTTTGCTGTAGTGCTCCTCGATGATGCAAGCCCATTCTGCCAGCTTGAGGATTTCGTCGTCATCCATTACATAACGGTGCCGCTCCATCAATGTTATGGGAACACTGCGGACGTTGCTGTCATCATCCATGGAATAGACCAGCTTCATGTCCCTGTCGCCCGCCTTCTTGCTGATGATGGCCTTCTTGCCTTGCTTCAAAGTGGGTTTGAACACGTAGTATTCATCAGGGTTTACTATTCCTTGGACCACAAACTCCCCCAGCCCGTAGGCCGCGGTGATGAGCACCGCCTCCCTGAAGCCCGTCTCTGTATCAATGGAAAAAACCACCCCTGAATAGGCTGAATCGCTTCTTACCATTTTTTGGACAGCGATTGAGAGTGAGACGTCAAACTGCCCGAATCCCTTGTCGTGGCGGTATGAAATGGCGCGGTTTGTAAATAGGCTTGCAAAGCACTTGCGGCAGGCATCAAGCACGCTCCTTCTTCCCCTTACGTTGAGGTAAGTGTCCTGCTGGCCTGCAAAGGAGGCGTCAGGAAGGTCCTCGGCGGTGGCAGAGGAGCGGATGGCAACATCCAAGGTATCCATGCCTTTTTGGCCGAATTCCGCTGCCAGCTCGTCATAGGCAGTGTATATGGCCTGGGCCAAGTCAGGGGGAAATTCCGCATGCCTTATGATATCCCTTACCTCCCTCCCCCTTCGCATGAGGTCTTCGATGTTATGGGTGTCCAAGTCTTTGAGGATCTTCTTGATTTCATCTTCGATCCCAGCGTACTTCAGGAAGTAGCGGTACGCGTAAGCGGTGATGGCAAATCCATTGGGCACCTTTATACCCTTGTCATGGAGTTTCTGGTACATCTCACCGAGAGAGGCGTTCTTGCCGCCCACCAGGGGCACGTCCTCTATCCCTATTTCCTTGAACCAAAGGATGAATTTCTTTTCATCTCGCCGAGCCATTACATCCACCCCCCTGTTGATTACCGGTATATGCCCAAAAATATCCAAGGATATTAAGCACTACACCTACCACTAACCCCCTCTTATTGTCAATTGCCAAAAACCCAGTCCGCCCAGGGCACGTTGTTATGGCTTGATAGCAGATGCGGTTAGGTGTTATTAGAACTTCATAGCAGGGAGCTTGCGGGATGGCTGCTAAAACCATATACCTGGACCACAACGCCACTACGCCTGTGGCCCCGGAGGCCGCCGAGGCCATGACGCCATACATGGGCGAGAGGTTTGGAAATCCTTCCAGCGGATACCCGCTGGGCAGGGAGGCCCATGAGGCGGTTGAACATGCCCGCACAGAGGTGGCCCTCATCATTGGAGCCGATCCCTCTGAGATCGTGTTCACCTCAGGGGGCACGGAATCAAACAACTTTGTCCTCAAAGGGATCGTGGACCTAAAGGACCCCGGGGCCAACCATATTATTACCTGTGCCGTGGAACACCCCGCAATCCTAAACCCCGCGCTCTACCTCATGGAGCTGGGGGTAAAGGTGAGTATTGTGGGGGTGGACCACTACGGCAGGGTTGACCCTCAAGATATAGAAAAGGAGATAAGGCCTGAGACAAGGCTCATAAGCATAATGCTTGCAAACAACGAGACCGGAACCCTTCAGCCCATAGAGGAGATAAGCCGTGTAGGACAGGACCACGGCATCCCGGTCCACACCGATGCAGCCCAGGCAGTGGGCAAGATCCCTGTTGATGTAAAGGCTTTGGGAGTAGATTTTCTCACCGTGGCAGGCCACAAGCTTTATGGGCCAAAGGGGGTAGGCGCCCTGTTCATAAGGAGGGGCCTTAGCCTGACCCCATTGATACATGGTGCAGGGCAGGAAAGGGGGCTGAGGGCTGGCACGGAGAACGTGATCCTCTCAATAGGATTGGGGGCAGCATGCAGCCTGGCTGCAAGGAGAATTTCTGAGGATGTGGAGGCTGCCAGGAAGATGCGCGGCCGTCTCGAGGAATTGCTCTTTGAGGGAGTAGAGGGCCTGGTCTTAAACGGCCATCCCACGGAGCGGCTCCCAAACACCTTGAATGTATCGGTTCCAGGGCTTGAAGGTGCCAAGGTACTGGAGGGTATCCCTGAAATCATGGCCTCCACCGGGGCTGCATGTCACGACCGCACTGTGAAGCTCTCCCATGTGCTGTCTGCAATGGGTGTGAGTGAAGAGGTGGGCATGGGGGCCTTGAGGTTTTCAGTGGGACGCACAAACACCATGGAACAAGTGGAAAGGGCCGCCCGCTTGATAATCCAGCAGATAAGGGGGCTAAGAGATGGGAGATAAGGACTTGCCTGCCCTTTTAATAATTGACATGGTGAAAGACTATTTCAATCCGGAAAAGAACTATCCCATAACCGTTCATGCCAAGAAGATCATCGCGCCCATCAACAAGACCATTCAACGATTCAGGGAAAGGGCTTGGCCCATCGTATTCTCAACAGATGCCTTCCATGAGGACGACTTCATATTCAAGGGGCGAATGCATCCCCACTCCATTGCAGGCACCCCCGGCGCTGAAGTAGTAGAGGATTTAGACAAAAGGCCAGAGGACTATTGGCTTCCCAAACCAAGGTTTTCCGCCTTTTTTAAGACCGGGCTGGAGGATTGGCTAAGGCAAAGAGGTGTCACCCTTTGCGCAGTGGGTGGGATTGCCACCAATTTTTGTGTGCTTACAACGGCCATGGATGCCCTATGCCATGACTTCAAGACAGTCATCCTGGCCGATTGCTCTGCCGCGGCCTCTGAACAGCTCCACCAAAAGACCCTGGACCTCTACCGCAAGAATCCGCTTTTCCCCCTCTTCCAGGTGATGGGCTCAAAGGAGCTATTGGACTCGTTAAGTTGAATCGCGCCCATTAGCTATAGGCACCCTAGAACCTGAAGCGAAGCGTATATATCTGCCCGGTATCCTGATCCACCAGCTGGAGCCTCAAGCCCTTTGCCTTTTTGGCCTCTGCAGGGAAGAATATGAAACCGTAGGCCAGGGTCTCGGGGGTGATCTCCTTGTTTTGAAGCGACTTGCGCCTGAGGTCTGAGACCACCCTGTGGCGTGCCTCTCCAGACCCATAAGCTGAAATCCCCCCACCGGTTGCACCGATGGCTGCTCCCACTGCTGCCCCTTTGCCCGCTGCTTCAGCCACATTCTGCCCTGTGACGATTCCTATGGCAGCGCCGATTACAGCCCCTGCCGTTGCCGCCATAAAGCCGTGGTAGGCCCCTTCCTTGAACACCTGCTTGGTATGGACGTACTTGGAGGCGCGCTCATAGGCCAGGTTCCTGTCCAGGATGGGCCAGAGATTCCCCTTTTCGTCTTCAAGAAAGGTCTGCTTGGGGTTTATGCTCAACACCTTGCTGCCACGGTTATCAAAGATAACCTGGACAGGCAAAAGCCCTGCACCCAGGATATTAAACCCGAATGCCTCTCCTGCCTCATTTTTTTCATCGTAAGCCTTGGCAGCCACAACTGCCCCCGCAGCCCTCAGCGCATTCGGATATGCTGAAGGATCCTTGAAAGGCAAAGGTTTGACCTTGTAAGTCGAACATGCCCCCACAGAGAGGGCCACTAGCAAAATCAAAGGCAAAGCAATGGCTTTTTTCATTTATGCTCCTTATAGTTTTATGTGTTTTTCACACCGCTCCCAAGTTTTAAAGGCCATTAGACAGCCATATGTAAGTCCAAAACTATTTTATCATAGATCTCAAATTACTGGAAAAGCTCTCCAAAAAATGTTATAGACCACAACATTGTAGAAACTATCCACGCTTTAAACAACCCCTCTTTTTCTTAAAAGAGGAGGTGCAAGTGGGATGTGAGGATCAAAGGAATTTAAAAGGCCCGCTTTCTTCCTTATGGAAAGAAGCGGGCCTTTTTGTGCTTATTTGGCTAAATTTGGTGTAATATTTCCCAAGATTCCGGTGTTCCTGTAAAAGTGCAGATAGTAATAAACACTCCTGGAACCTTCCTTACCCAAAAGGATGAATGCTTTCGCCTGAAACATAAAGACAAAGTATTCGATATCTCTCCTTTAAAACTGGAAAGCATTGTGATCAGCAACCAGGCGATGATCTCTACACAGGCCATTGCACTGGCCTTGGAGCACAATATCGATGTCATTTTCCTGGACAAATATGGTGATCCTGTGGGCCGTGTATGGTTTTCAAAGCTGGGAAGCACCGCATTGATCCGCAGAAAACAATTGGAAGCCGCATCCCACGGCCTGGGCATCAGGCTGGCGATCCAGATGATAACCCAGAAAATGGAAAACCAGGTCCGGTTCCTCAAAAAGCTCATGTATGCGAGACCTGGGAAATCATCCTTCTTTGATGAGTTCATCGCCAGGATTGAACAAAGCAGGGATGACCTGGAATCAAAACAAGGAGATATTTCCCCCGGCGACATAATGGGGCTTGAAGGCACAGCGGGCAGGGCCTACTTCCAGTGCATCTCCAGGATATTACCTGAAAAATACCAATTTGACGGCCGCTCCCGCCGACCGGCCAAGGACCCGTTCAACGCTGTGCTCAATTACTGCTATGGAATGCTTTATAGCATTGTGGAGAAGGCCTGTATCCTGTCAGGGCTGGATCCCTATATCGGCTTTTTGCACGCTGATAATTACAATAAGAAATCGCTTGTGTTTGATCTGATAGAGCCTTTCAGGGTCTTTGCAGAGCAGACAGCAGTCTATCTGTTCACAGGCAAAAAGATGAAGGATGAATATTGGGATTCCAGGGAAGGGGCGGTTTCATTGAACCAGAAAGGCAAACCAGTGGTGGTTGAGGCCATGAACAAGCATCTGGATGAGGGGGTAAGGTATCGCAGAAGGAATGTGAAACGCAGGCACATCATCCAGCACGAGGCCCACAGGCTTGCAAATAAATTATTATCAGATGAAAAGATGGGCAGATCTGACTGGTTGGAAATTAAGGAATTTTAGGTGAGGAGAAGCCATGAGTTCAGTCCTTGTATGGATTATTTATGACATTGTGGAGGATAAGGCCAGGGCAAGGGTGGCAAAGGCATGTAAACAGTACGGGCTGGAGAGGGTCCAGAAAAGCGCGTTTCTGGGCAAGCTCAAGCTGAACCGTTTCGATGAGCTGGCGGAGAAATGCCTGGACCTTATAGATGAAGACAACGACAGTGTGTATCTTTTCCCCTTCTGTCAGGATGATTTTAAAAAGATCAAGGTCCTGGGCCAAGGCTTTGACAAAAAGTTGATCAACGAAGAAATCCTTTCAAAATTTTTTTGAAAAATTTTCAAGCAGTGTGACCGGATCTGTCAAAATGCGGTGGTATTCTGACCTAGGGTAAGCAAGAGATATTTACACCCATTATAGTTGCAGACTCATTAGAAAATGTTGCATTGGATGGTTACTTAAATGAGGCTATTAAAGCTTGAAAAAGTCGAATTGTGGCTTGAATGTGAGGGAATGCCAAGTAGTGCTAGTGGCAAAGCTTTGAGAGGATTTTTTGGCCATTTATATAGAAATAGAACAGAATTCCACCATCATGATAATCGTAGTAATCGACTTGTCTATAATCATCCTTTGATTCAATACAAAATTATAGATAAAAATAGAGCTCTAGTGGTAGCTTTGAAGGAAGGCGCATATCTTCTAAAGGCTGTTCCGAGACTCACTCATCTTGAACTTTATCACAAGAAATGTCCTGTTTTAGAGCAGGAACTATCTTCGGAAACGATTTCATTTGGCGTTACACCTGAACCTGTATACTATCAGTTTTTGAAGCCATGGATTCCATTAAATGAAAAAAATTATGTTGAATATCTAAGACTCAAGCGAAATAGAAAGCCTACTGATACCTTTTTGAAGAAGATACTAATTGGTAATATTATTTCTATGTGCAAAATTATGAGGTATACCGCTGACGACAAGATAGAAGCAGACGTTAGGGTTGAGGAAATCGGAAAAATACATTTGAAGCCAAATATTTCATTATTAGGCTTTAGAGGCGAGTTTTCAACAAACTTCTTGATCCCTGATTTTTGGGGCATAGGGAAGTCATCTGCTCGAGGATATGGGACTGTTCTAAAGAGGAGTTAATACAATGGCCCAAAATGATGAACATATAGAGCTGGCCTTTACAAAATTAGGCCATTTCTGGCTGGATTCTGGTTTAGTAGGCCTTATCAAATTGTGCGAGGGGGACTTGCCGTCTGATGTAGAGATGAGTATCGCTGAAAATCGGCTCATTCTGAAAGGGTCTCCTATAAACATCCAATCGGCTCTAGAGAGAGCCTATGATAAGCTAATTTTAAATTATTATGACCTATCAACTAAAAAGCAAGAATCTGATATCTCATCCTATAATTTTTACTATGACACGAAAGAAGACAGATTTATTCCGTTCCCTAAGAAGAAGACGATGGGAATCGCTTCTGTAATATTTAATAAGAAACCCAGTCCACTAGCAGGTGTGATTAAGTGGAAGGAGGGTGGGAAAAAGAAAAAAGAAATAATAATCAACGGAAAAAGAGTTAAAAGGACACGGCAAGAGCTACCGGATTCTCATAAGTTTCTTCAGAAGAGAATGGATGATTTCTTAGATAAATATGGGTTGGATGTCACGGGATCTGGCTTATTAATAGATGGACCTTATCAGTTCAGGCCAAAGGTCAAAATTGAAGTGAAAAGAGGAAAAGTTAAAGGCTATTGCTACTTATGTGGTGAGAGATCTCATTTTCTCGAGGAAATAAAAGGTACAGTTTTCCCTCTTATAACGGGTTCAAGCGGTGTGCTCTCATTCAATCCACAGGCAGGAAAACCTGAGAAAGTGTGCTGGAAATGCTCTATCTTAGGTAAGTTTGTTCCCGTTAATGGCTTTTATCTTACACAAGGGAACCACCTATTCGCTTTCTTGCCATATTCACCCTCACTAGAAAAAATGCTAGAGGTTTTCGACCCCTTACATGAGGCAAAAATAAAAGACCCAAACTTGCTGAAGAACTTCGATCATCCCCTAGGTGGATATTTCCAAAGGCCCTTTGAAGTCACCTTTGCCTTTCTTTATACGCTATATCGAAAGATTTGTGTTCATAAAGTAGCTGTGGAGAGCAAAGAAAAAAATATATTGGATTGGGGCAAGATGCTTGAGATTACAATTTCAAAGGCACCGTTGGAGTTTTTCGTGTTGGATTTTGAGTCTAAGGGTCAAACATATGCTTGTAAGATGGCCTGGCCATTCAGAGATTCAGTTTATTTCTTTAGGCTAATGCATGAAGCAGAGCAGAGAGGTCTTTATCTGAACCAGGTAATGAATCTCCTGATAGATTGGACCCAGAAAAAGAATGAGAACAAGACGCTCACAAG
>JAMOVZ010000141.1 GCA_027061865.1 Desulfobacterales bacterium | reverse complement strand
AAGTGCTGAGCCCCCCTTTCGGCCTTTGATAGTGATATAGGGAATCTTTGTCTGGGCCATGAGCCTATCCTTTGACTCAGAGGCATTCACAAAGCCAACCGGCATGCCTACCACAAGGGCGGGAAGACATGTGCCTGAGTCAATTAGGTCCAGCAACCTCATTAGTGCTGTCGGGGCGTTACCTATCACATATATTCCGTCATTAATCCTCTCTGATATGATGTCTACTGCAGCACTTGCCCTGGTGGTTCCTTTAACCTCTGCTTGTCTTGCCACCTCCCCCTCTCCCATGAGGCAGGCCACTATGCAGCCCCACTTTTCAAGGCGGCCCTTTGAAATGCCCGCCCGAGCCATCTCTGTATCAGTGACCACGAGGCAGCCCCTCTTTATTGCCTCAACCCCCTTGTGGACAGCGGCGGGATGAAATCGGACAAGCTCTAAAAGTTCAAAGTCTGCGCTGCTGTGGATCATGCGGCGCACCACCTTCCATTCATCTCCTTGAAAGGGCCGTGGTTCTGGCACCTCATGTTCAATAATAGAAAGGGATAATTGCTCTATCTCGTCAGGTTTCAACATCTACCTCCCTGCAGTATTTGACAAAATTCCTAGGAATCTCTGGATTTGATCCCCAGTGTAAGTGCACATATGACCCTAGGGTATTTTGCCTTATGAAGCCCTCCTTGAACCCTTGCCCCCCTTTTCTGCTACCTACCGCATAGGCAGCGGTCAGGATGGGATCTTTAGGGGTTCCATACATGTGTGAGTAATGAAATTCATGCCCCCTTGAGATGGTTCCCTTTGGCCCCAACGGGGAGTCTGACAATGTCACAACCTCTCTATACCCCAAGGACCTGAGAGAGTGCTCCATCACGGCCTTTACGGGAAAGATGCCTGCCATGGTGTGCTCCCTCCCCTCCAGGTCTTTAATGCTTTCCCCTAAGAACATAAACCCCCCGCACTCCGCATAGACCGGACCGGACCGCAACGAAAAATCCCTTATTTGTTCCCTCAGTATGCTGTTGCGGACAAGCTCTTCTGCATACAGTTCTGGATATCCACCACCCAGGATTATGCCCTTGAGGCCCTTGGGAAGCTCTTGGTCCTTTAGGGGAGAAAATTCAACCAATTGGGCACCTGCTTGTTCAAGCAGCCGAAGGTTTTCTGCGTAGTAGAAACAAAAGGCCTGATCCCTTGCTATCCCGATAGGGACCCTTTGTTCACCAATTGTGTTCGGCATCGCTTGGGGATATTTGGCAGTGAATTCAACTTGAATCCCGCTTTTCTCAAGTATGACTTCCAGATCAACCCCCTCCTCTATCCACTCCACTAGAGCGACTATACGCTCTGGGGTAAATGGGTTGTCCTCGTCTGTAACAAGCCCCAGGTGTCTGGACCGTGTGACGACACCCTCATTCCTCTCCAAGCACCCCAAGACTGTAACCCCTGGGAGTGAATGCTCCACAGCCTCTCTCAGATAACGGGCATGGGTGTTGCTTCCAACCATGTTAAAGATCACGCCTGCAAAGGAAAGACCAGGGTCAAACACCTGAAAGCCCAGAGTCAAGGCAGCAGCAGAGCGTGCCATGGATCGCGCATCCACCACCAGGATCACAGGGAGCTCAAGGGCCTTTGCCATCTCCGAAGTGGAGCCGGACTCATTGGTTCCTGAAAAGCCATCATATAGTCCCATTACACCTTCAACCACGGCCACATCTGCACTGGCAGCGTAACGGTAAAAAATCTGCCTGGAATATTCCAGGCCTATCATCCATCCATCCAGGTTGTGGGAGTCCCTGCCCGTAATACGGCGGTGGTGGCCTGGGTCGATGAAATCAGGCCCCACCTTGAAGGGCTGGACCTTGTAGCCCCTTTTGACCAAGGCGGCCATGATCCCCAGGGCCACTGTGGTCTTTCCGCATCCGCTGTGGGTCCCTGCTATACAGAATCCATGCTCTGCCATTTTTAGTCACTTTTCCACAGGTTCGAGCCCCATGAAACCGATTATCCTTTCCACATCACAATACCGCTCAAAGTGATCTGCCAGTTTGTCGTAGTCTTTGAACCTTGAAAGCCTGCCAGGTCTTGCTTTCTTTGGCTCAAGCCCCTTTTCTTCTCTTATTAAATTCAACAGCCAGGCCCTAAACCCTGGAGAATCCAGCACCCCATGGATGTAAGTTCCCAAAATCCGCCCGTTTTCACTCAGCCATCCCTCTTCCCACTTCTCCTTACCCCCTGGCTCGTGAATTCGGGCAAAGGGTTGGCCTTGCTCTTTACAAGCCCTTGTCCGGCCCATATGGATTTCGTAGCCTTTCACTCTGATAGAAGAGTCAATTGTCTTTCCAATTACCTTCCGGACGATCTTATCCCTGTCTAGCACTGTGCGGACTGCAAGAAGGCCTAAACCCTTCACCCTGGCCCCAGGCTCTGCTTCAACCCCATAGGGATCTACCACCTCTTGTCCCAACAACTGGTAGCCGCCACATATTCCCAAAACAAATTTTTCAGATCGGGCAAATTCCTTTATAGCCCCCTTCCATCCCCTTTTTGCCATCCATCTGGCATCATTCATTACATTCTTGGTGCCAGGCAAGATCAACATATCATAGTGTCTTGAGAGTTCAGAAGGGCGGGAGAGGTAGTTGAGCACCACATCTGTCTCTCGTTCAAGGATTTCCAGGTCAGTAAAGTTGGAAATGGATGGGAGGCGAACCACTGCAACATTCACTGCGTTGGGCTGTGGAAACTTGTAAGGCCTCTTGTCAGGCTGGAGGGCCACCGAGTCTTCAGGGTCTATATGTATGTGCTCGTAATACGGGACCAGCCCAAGGACGGGCTTTCCAGTCTTTTCCTCTATGTATCTTATTCCAGATTCAAATAGCCTGGGGTCTCCCCTGAACTTGTTTATGATAAAGCCTTGCAACAGCTCCCTCTCTCGCTTTTCCATCAAATGGTAGCTTCCAATTATCTGGGCAAATACGCCGCCTCTATCAATGTCAGCAACCAGTATACATGGGGCCCCGACTGCCAGAGCCATCTGAAAGTTTACAAGGTCGTTTTCCTTAAGGTTCATCTCACAGCAACTCCCAGCCCCCTCCATCACGATTACCTGGTATTGTTCAGCCAGCCTCTTGTAAGAAGCCATTACTGCATGTTTGAGCCTTGGCTTGTAGTGATGGTATTCCATGGCGCTCAGCTCGGTTGCCACTCGGCCGTGCAACACCACTTGGGAGGAGCCGCTTCCAGAGGGCTTGAGCAGGACCGGGTTCATGTGGACAGAAGGCAGAACGCCAGCGGCCTCAGCTTGAACTACCTGTGCCCTTCCAATCTCACCTCCTTCTGCGGTGACAAAAGAGTTGTTGGACATGTTCTGGGCCTTAAAGGGTGCAACCCGCAGACCTCTTCGCTTGAATATGCGGCACAAGGCCGTGGCCACGATGGATTTACCCACATCGCTGCCGGTTCCAAGGAACATGATGGCCTTCGTCCCCTGCCCCATAGCTACAAGACCTTATTTAACACGGTGATAATTCCTGCCACCAAAAGGCTCCCCACCCTGAAGCCTTGGGCAGCCAACATAAGCTTGGCTCCCCTGACTGGGCCGAATATTCCTATGTAAACAGGCATCTGATGACGAAGCGCCCTTATGGGAACAGCTATCAAATTGCCTATGATGAGGGCTACAAGAGTCTCAAAAACCGTGAGGGTTCCTGAATCCAACATGGCACCAGCGGCTGCAAAGCCTGAAGTGAACTCTGCCGCAAGGCTTACCACTACTATTGACATGGCCTCCACTGGAATAAAGGCCCCGCCCACAGACCTTGCAATCCACGCCCTGAGCCACTGAAAAAACCCTGCCTCATTCAGCATAAACACAAATACATAAACCGGCACAACTATAAAAATTATCCTCTTGAGCCTTTTGGCAAACTTGCTCTTGGCCTCTTTGAGGGCACCTCCTGGCCCTGGAGAGGGGCTCTCCTCCAAGGTCGCATAACCCTTTGGCGGCGGCAATGCAAGACGGCCCCAGGCAAGCACCGCCGACAACCTCAAGATGGCGGCTGCCAAGGTCACGGCCAAATAAAGAAGGCCCGCTTTACCCGCAAGGGGGACGATGATAAAAAAGGTGGTGGGAAGGTGGAGGAAATAGGAGGGAAAGGTATTAAGCAGGACAGAGAATAACACCTCCCGGTCGCCCACTTTTCCTTGTGCGTGAAAGCTCGTGAGCATAGAGAGGGCAGATGTGCCTGAAAAAAAGGCTGTTATGAACACCGCTCCTATATGGTCATTCAAACGGCCCCACCTAAGCAGCGGCCTGATCAACCTGGAGAGCGCATGCACCCATCCGGCAGCTTCTATCAATTGCGCTGCAAAGATACCAATCGAAATAAAAAAGACCAATCGGACAAGGGGAAAGCCCAGCTTCTTCCAAAGAAGCTCCAGGTCTCCATGAAAGACCCCGCTCTCATGGCCGCCAAACTTCATAGCAAGCAGTGTGCCAAGCCCCATCAGTCCCAGAAATATGGGGAGAAACAGGGAGCGTCTTCTCTTCATTGAAGCTGGATTAGAATGATCTGCCGGCTGAGTGCGGACCTCTTCCACAAAGCTATCCTCTAAGTTTTCTCTGCCCTTTTTTGATTATGAGAAGAGAAAGGTATGGCGGAATTGACCCATTGGGGCCTTCCAGGTCTTTTATAATCTTTTCACCCTCGAGGCCACACCTGGTTACAAGGACTGAGTCCTTGGAAAGGTTCAGGGTCTGAAGGCCCTGAAGGATTTCTTCATACTGTTTGTAGACCTTGAGCATTATGACCGTATCAGCCACGCCGGCAACTTCTTTCAGCTTCCGGGCCCCCATGGCACCTGAGATGACCACAAAGCTTTCCTCAGCCTCTGCCAGCACCCGGCCAGTAGCTGCTGCAGCAGCCTGAAAAGAACTGATACCTGGAACAATAGTTATTTCCACCTCGGGGGCGATCTCCTTGATTGCCCGCATCACGTAGCCGAATGTGCTGTAGATCATGGGATCGCCAAGCGTCACAAAGGCTGCATCCTTTCCATCTCTCAGGGTGTGGAAGATTTGGTATGCATTTCTGCTCCAAGCCTGCTGTAGCCTCTCTTTTTCCCGGGTCATGGGAAAATCAAGCCTTACCAAAGGGACATCATCCCTTAGATGGGGGGCTACGATCTCCCTTGCAAGGGAATAGGAATTTTTGGGGGAGTAGGCGCAATAGACCACTGAGACAGAGTTCAACACCTTTACGGCCTTGAGAGAAATGAGATCAGGATCTCCTGGACCAACACCTACTCCAAACAATTTACCTAATCTTGGCATGACAACACCTTTATTTCATTGAATTTTCCGCGCTCATTCTCACCCTTAACTACCCCTCCAAGATATTCTGGATAAAGGATGGCCGCTATCTTCCTTATTCCATGTATCAGGCGCATGGTGGGCCTTGAAACAAGCGCCTCTGGGATCAGATATATTTGGCCCTCCCGCACGGCCTTAATCGCCATAAACCCGCTCTCTCTTTTTATCTGCTCCACTGTCACCCGATTCATGGGCCCTATTTGAGCCAAAAAGACATCAATCAAATGGCCTTTGGCAAGTATCCGCTCCTTGCCGTACTGGGCAATGTTAGTGTTTCTTACCCTTATGGCATCACTTGCCACATTGACTCCACCTGCCTTGGTAAGGGCAAAGACGGCAATGGACTGTGGTGCAAATGTCTTCATCCTGCTGTGAATTGCCTCAAAGTAGACCATCTTCCTTTTGTGAGGAGGTATCTTGGCCGTGCACCTCTCTATGTCTGCCAATTCCTGTTTGAATCTCTTTATCATTTCTCTTGCCTTTTGCTCACTTCCTGTGAGCAGCCCCAGTTTAAGCCAGTAGTCATACATCTGCTCAGGATCTCTTGGCTGCAGGGAGACCACTGCTATCCCTGCCTCCCTGAGCTTTTCCACCAGGTGGGGATAGCCCCTGGCTATCATGGGACGGATTAGAACTAGATCAGGTCGGGCTGCGATGAACCTTTCGGGATCATCATGATAACTGAAAACCGGCTTTGACTTGGCCTGGGGAGGAAAGTCATCCGCCCTGCCCACTCCTATAATCTGGCTATTGAGGCCAAGGGAGAAGAGATTTTCAGTGTGAGCCCCATAGAGGGAGATGATTCGGCAAAAGGGCCGCTCAATTATAATCCTTTGCCCATCATCATCCACCACCACCCGAGCCCCAATAGCAGGAGACCATAGGAGGGCCATGGCTGCTGAGGCAACCAGGAACCATAACAGGAATTTAACTCTGAACCCTATCACCCTGTTTTCCTCTTAGGTCTTGAACACCACTTGCTTGACGGGGGACTTGCCTGAGCAGTCTGCAAAAGGCACCTCAAACACACGGCATTCCACGCCAAAGACCTCTTTTATGGTTTTGCGGTCAAAGACCTCATCCAAGCTTCCCTGGGCAGCAACCCTTCCCCGCTCCATAAAGACTATAGTGTCACAAAAAAGGGCGGCCGTGTTCAGGTCATGGAACGTGGCTATGGCGGTCTTACCTTCTTGGGCGGCGGCCCTCTTCACCAGGCCAAGGCAATGAATGGTGTGATAGATGTCCATGTTGGAAGTGGCCTCATCCAGGAGGAGCACTTTGGTGTCTTGGGCCAGTGCCCTTGCAAAGACCACCCGTTGTCTTTCACCACCGCTAAGTTGAGTTACAAACTTGTACCGCAGCCTTGAAATATCCAGGGTGTCCATAACTCTTTCAACAATTTCCACGTCTCTGGAAGAAGGGCCAGAAAATCTTTCCATGTATGGGTGCCTGCCCATCAGGACCACCTCTTCAACGGTAAAGGCAAAATTTATCCCGTAGTCTTGTGGCACCAGGGCCACCTCCCTTGCAAAGGCCCGCCTGGGGATATGGGATAAATCCCTGCCGCAAAATCTTATGGCCCCCGAATCAGGCCTTCTTATGCCTATCATAAGGTCCATGAGCGTAGTCTTTCCGCATCCGTTGGGACCCACGATCGCGTGAAACAGGCCTCTATCCAAAGACAATGAAAGCCCATCTAACACCCTAGCCTCTCCATATGAAAAACAGACCCTTTCCAATTCATAGAGTGCGCCATCAGGCATAGCCTGCCCCCATGCCCCTTCGCTTCTTAAATATGTAACAAAACACCGGCCCTCCTATAATGGCAGTGAGCACCCCTATAGGCATCTCTGTTGGGAGAAGGGCACGGGTCACGGTGTCTGAGGCACAAAGCAATATGGCCCCGGCAAGGGCCGAGGCAGGAAGCAACGCCCTGTTGTCCGCGCCCGTGAGAAACCGCATCAGGTGCGGAACGATGAGGCCCACAAAGCCTATTATCCCAGAGACTGACACGCAAACGGCCGTGATCAAGGAGGCAGTGACCAGCAACAGCAGCCTCACCCTTTGGGCCCTCACCCCCAAGGAAATGGCGGAGCGGTCTCCCAAACAAAGGATATTGAGCTCTCTTGCATACACAAAACAGAGCATAAAACCCAGTAGGACCATGGTAAACGTGATCCCCACATGCCCCCAAGTCCTGGCAACAAAACTTCCCATGAGCCAGAAAATGATAACCGAGACATGCTCATCTGCTATGTATTTGAGAAAGCTTATACCAGCCGACAAGATGGCAGCCACTATAATCCCAGAGAGTATCAGATTGTTGGAAGACACTCCTCCTTTTTCTGAGGAGAGAAAGAGCACCACAGCAAGGGTGAGCACTGCCCCCCCAAAGGCAAACAGGGGAACTGAAGCCATCCCCAGCACCGTTATATTCATAAGCAAGGCCAAGGAGGCCCCAAAGGCCGCCCCGGCTGATATTCCAAGGGTATAAGGATCAGCCAAGGGATTAAGCAATATGCCCTGGTAAATCACACCAGCCACTGCAAGGCCCGCCCCAACGAGAGCGCTTGTAAGAATCCTTGGAAGCCTCACCTCCAACACCACAAAGGAATAGGCCTTGTCCATGCCCTCCAGCAAGGCCCTATTGCCAGTTATAGCAGACCAGATGATCTTGATTACCTCTAAAGGGGAGATCTTGAGATAACCCATACCCATAGAAAGGATTACCGTGGCAATAAGCCCCACGGCCAACAAAGAAGTCCAGGCCCATGGAGGGCCCATGGGCCTGGAAATTGTCCCCTTCTCAGTCAACTACTAAACACCTCAAAACTCCACGGCCAACTGGCCTGTGATGGCATCTGCCTCATCATGGTTTTCAAACTTACTGTGAAGGTACTCCAAGGCCACTGTGGCAAGCGCAATCTCGCTTGAATCCTTATCCTTCATGCCAGGATCACCAAAATCGGTCTTGCTCCAGTTGCCCTCCGCCCCAATCCTCTATTATGAGCTCTCAGCCGGACCCATTAAAGAACACATACACTCTCTTTCATCAACCTCAGATCTTCAAGTATCCGGCCCCCGGGCCAGTGTCCCCTGCTCAGAGTCCATGGGCGAAGATACAAAACCCTACTAAAACGCACAATAAAATATATTTTGTAATACGGCCAATCAAGCTCACCCTCTTTTTGCTTTGTTTGAAATTTAATTAAAAATCCAGCTAGTTAAAGTGGGAAAAGGCTCTTTTCAAATGATCCACCCAGATATCCACCACCTCTGGATACTCCGCAGTCCCTTTGAGTATGGGTATTGCCTTGATTCCTACATTTTCAATAACCGATTTCCAGCTATCAGGCTCGGGGCCTGCCATGTCGTTTATGGCATGATCTCCTGCCACCGACATTAGGGGCACGAGAAAGGCCTTTTTTACCTTTGCCGTTTTCAGTTTTGACAGGATTTGCTCGATGGTGGGTCTCCCCTCAACTGTTCCCACAAATACCAGTGGGTCCATTTCCCAAAACACGTAATTCATGGCCATGTAGGTGAAGTCTGCGGGGTGGTGGGCACTGCCGTGTCCCATGAGGACTACAGCATCCCTTTTGGTCCGGTCTTTTGGGAAGTGCTTGATCATGGCCTTTGCCACTCTGACCAGGTCGGTGTGGGATGATAAAAGGGGGCGGGCCACCAGCAAGCGCTCAAACCCTTCTTCCATCTCCACGAACTTGTGGGCGTTTACATACAGGTCGTGGAACTCCTCTCCTGCAATGGTGTGAAGTGAGAGCACTGCCACATGGGTGTAGCCCTCTTCCATAAGGCGGGAGAGGGCGACCACGGGGGAGTCCAGCAGCTTGCCCTGTTTTGCCAGCTTTTTCCTGATTATCTTAGAAGTAAAGGCCCACCTGACCTCTACCCTTGGAAATGTCTCTTTCACTGCCTTGTCGATATGGTCAAATGCCTTTTGGGCCCTGGGAATAGAAGTGCCAAATGCCACCAAAAGAATCGCCTTTTTCACTTGCCTCTTTTCTCCGTGGCCACTGTGGCCCTGACCAACCCAACCAAGGCACAAGACAAGTGCCGATAAGATAACAATTGCTAGTTTTTTCATCTCTTTCTCCTCTTTTTCAAGTCTTTTTGCCTTTTTAGAGCAGAAAAGCTCTACTCATGTTCCCATCTCAGAAGAAGCGACAGGGATACTGAGGGGCTCACCAGCAAAGTTCCCCAAAAATCGATCCTGTTTCTCTTGCACCACCTCCGGTACTCTCTAAGCAGACATGGGTCATGAAACACCATTATTTCCCCCAGGTCCCTTAGTTCTTCGATCATCCGCCAATAAAGCTGCATCTTTCACCTCCTTTTCCCAAAAGCAAAAATCCCCGGACCAACGTGAATGTCGATCCGGGGATTTCCCGTTTTTATCCACCAGCGATCGCTATGACGGCACTATCCCACTCCCCGAGGATTCATGCCCTCTCCATACCCCCCAGGCAGGTCTTCTGACTCGTGGATCACCCTACTTGCCGCGCCTTCCCATCCCGCACTCAACTTCCCGCTGAAGTTGAGTGCCCGACAGTGGCTCTACATGGACACCCACCAAATAACTAATCAACCAGTTAACTATTCGACTACTTAACCAATGTCCATGTCGCAGCTTTCGTCCCCACTCACAGCCGCGGGCCGGTCCCGGACTCTCACCGGGTTCCCTCTTAACCCGCCAAAAATTCAACGGCGGGCTAAGCCCAAAATACGGGCACCTGAGTTCCGAGAATTTATATGCCCTTGGAAGAGAACATGTCAAGGAAAAATCCCTTTCCCTGCCTAAGGGCCTTACTACCCGTTTCCATTTGATAGACCTCTCTCACTAAGAGGCCCGGAAGAGAAAAGGCTCTGAAAGTCAATGCCTGTCAAGTATTGGAGTAGCCGATGAGAAACACCAGTATTATAGGTTTTTCCAGTTTGACTTATTGTGATTTCCTATCTTAAGTGTAACATTCCATGTTCCTCTAAAAGGATTTCTTGGATGGTGATGTTTCTAACATATCTATATCACGGGTGCAGGTGGGGCTTGGGGCTCTTATTTTGTTACGCAGGGATAACAAAGCTTTTGGCTCCAAAGATATTTTCCACGGTCATAGAGGCCTATGGTCTTTTACCGGACTTTCTTGTGTTTCCCACTGCCGTAATCTTGCCTATGTTAGAACTTCTGGGAGGCTTGGCCTTGCTCGCAGACGTAAAGGGAAGTTTGGGTTTGATACTGGTCATGGCCACACTCTTTGTCGGAATTCTAAGCTATGGACTATGGCTGGGGCTAGACATTGACTGTGGGTGTTTTGGCTCTGAAGGTCTTGAGATTCATGCCTTTTACAGCATGAGGGCGGCTAGATACAAGAATCTGGCTGTTATTGGAATAATTTCATTTATGTATTGGTGGCGCAGGCACCGGCGGATCAGGCCCATTGCCATATCCAGCATGATCAATAAATTACTTATCAAGAGGAGGTGAAGACAGAAATGCACGCTTTAACGTGGTCACTCAAGGTATTGGTGGTAGGACTCTTGATTTCTTGCCTAAGTTCTCCGGCCTTTGCCCTATTTGGCAACAAGTTTGAGAAAGAGGTGGAAACAGAGGCCGTTGCCATTAAGCTTTTACGAGAGGTCCAAAGTGGTGGATACAAAGTGGTCACCACCCATGAGCTCAAGCAATGGATTGATTCAGGCAAGGAAATGCTCATTGTTGATGCCATGCCTTACGGTGCAAGTTATAAAAAAGGGCATATTCCAGGGGCTGTACAGTTTCTCTTCCCTATCCCTGAAATGGAGCAATGGGATTCCACCAAGACAGCAGGAAAAACCAGGCAGGATTACGTTAATCTCTTGGGCCCTGACAAGGACAGGCGCATAGTGATCTATTGTGGCTTCACTAAGTGCGGAAGGAGCCACAACGGAGCCATGTGGGCTGTAAAACTCGGCTATCGTAATGTGTACCGCTACCCCGGCGGCATCTTCGCCTGGAAAGGGGCCAAGTATCCGGTGGAAAAGGCTGAATAGAGGCGTGATGAAAGGCCGACCCAGAGCCCCCGATGCATCTACGCCCATTGATGCCGAGAGAATTATCTCCTGGGTTAGGGATCAGGCCTTTGATCTGTTCCAGACCCAGCGGCTTTTATGTGCCGAGGCCGTGGTATTAACATTGAACAAGGGCTTTCACGGGGGGCTGACCGAGGAGCAAGCCATAAATATGGCCAGTCCCCTTTGTGAGGGCTTAGGTGCCAGCGGATGCCTTTGCGGTGCCATAAGTGGTGCCTTAATGGCTTGTGGTTTGCTGTTGCCAAAAACAAGTACCAGGGGTAGAAGGAAAAGGGCCAGGAAGATCGCCTCCCGCATCCACAATCTTTTCAAAGAGACGTATGGTTCTACCTGTTGCCGGGTTCTAACCAGAAAGGTCAAGGGCAGTAAAAAGGCCCACATGGAGCATTGCGCCACGATCACCGCCTTTGCAGCAGAGAATGCAGCTAGAATAATCATAGAGGAAAACCCCGTCCTTATTGAAAGGGCAGCTTGCCAGGGCGCTGTTTATAGAACCCGCGGCAAAAAAAGTGCCCCA
>JAMOVZ010000140.1 GCA_027061865.1 Desulfobacterales bacterium | reverse complement strand
CTCCTGTCATGGAGTTTAGATCTAGTGCGTATTGGAGCACTTCTGCCATGGGCACTTGTGCCTTTATGATCTGGTAGCGGCCCTTGCTCTCCATTCCCAGCACCCTGCCCCTCCTGCCGTTGAGATCTCCTATCACATCACCCATGACCTCTTCCGGGACTTGAATCTCCATCTTCATCACGGGTTCAAGGAGTACCGGGTTTGCTTCCTGGAGGGCCTTTTTGAGGCACATGCTGGCTGCAATCTTAAAGGCCATCTCAGAAGAGTCCACCTCGTGGGACTTGCCGTCAAAGAAGCGGACCTTTATATCTACCACAGGGTAGCCACCCAGTATTCCACTCTGAAGCGCCTCCTGGATGCCTTTTTCCACCGCCGGGACAAAGTTGCGGGGCACATTCATGCCCACCAGGGCCTCTTCAAACTCAAACCCTGCCCCCCTTTCAAGGGGAGTCACATCAAAGTGCACCTCGGCAAATTGGCCCCGGCCGCCTGTCTGCTTCTTGTGCCGGTATATAACCTTTTGGACAGGCTTCTTGATGGTCTCCCTGTAAGGCACTTTGACAGGCTTTAAGTTCACCTCCACCCCGAACTTCCTCTTAAGCTTGTCGCAAGTGGCCTCAAGGTGGATCTGCCCAACTCCTGAGAGCACGATCTCCGAGGTGGCCTGATCCCGCTCAAGCCTGAGGGCCGGGTCTTCTTCCACCAGCTTGGCAAGGGAGGTGAACACCTTGTCCTCACTCCCCTTCACCGCAGCCTCCACTGCATATGATATAACGGGCGGCAGGGGCTCCACCGGCTCAAACACGATGGGGTCGGACTCATCACACAAGGTGTCTCCTGTTACCGTTTCTTTCAGTTTTGCAATGGCCACAATGTCCCCTGCCCCTGCCTGCTCCACCGGCTGCTGTTTTTTCCCCTCAAGCACAAAGAGCTGGCCAAATCTTTCCTTTACATCCTTGGTGGAGTTATAGACCGTGGAGTCAGACTTGAGCACTCCGGAAAAGATCCGCAGAAGCGTCAGTTTCCCTGCAAAGGGGTCGGCAACGGTCTTGAAGACCAGGGCGGAAAAGGGGGCATCCAGTGATGGAGGCCTCTCAATCTCCTCGCCGGTTCCTGGTTTCTTGCCCTTTTTGGGCGGCCGCTCAGCCGGCGATGGGAGTCCTTCTACCATGAGGTCCATCAGTTGGACGACACCGATATTCATGGTGGCAGAGCCGCATGCCACGGGAATTACTATCTTTTCCTTTATCCCCTTTGTGAACGTGGCCTCGATGTCTTGGGAGGAGAGCTCCTCGCCTTCCAAATATTTCTCCATGAGCTCATCGTCGGCCTCAACAATGTTTTCAATCATCTTCTCCCGCCACTCCGCCGCCTCATCTGCCATGTCAGCGGGAATCTCAGCGGTTTCAAACTTTCCGCTTCCATCCTTTTGATATACATAGGCCTTCATCCTGATCAGGTCCACAACGCCGGAGAAATCCGCCTCCTTGCCAATAGGCAGGAACACCGGGGTTACATTTACCTCGAAGACCTGCGATATTTGATCAAGGGTCTTATAAAAATCAGCCCGTTCCCTGTCCAGCTTGTTTACAAAGAGGATCTTTGGCAACCCTTGCTCCTCTGCAAAGGCCCAAACCTTTTCAGTGCCCACTTTTACACCTGAGGTGGCATCGACCAGCAGCACTACCCCATCGGCTGCTTGGAGAGACAGCTTCGTGTCAGAGAGGAAATTATCATCTCCAGGGGTATCTATTATATTCACTATGCGCTTTTTCCACTCACATTGATGAATGGCTGTGCTAATGGATATCTTTCTTGCAATCTCCTCTGGCTCAAAGTCAAAATTGGAATTCCCTTCATCCACCTTGCAGAGTCTGTTGGTGGCCTTTGCATTGAACAGCATGGCCTCTCCAAGGGATGTCTTGCCAGATCCACCGTGTGCTATGAGCGCTACATTTCTCAATGTCTCGGGCTTTCTCTCCATAGTAATTTCTCCTCAAGCAATTTGATTGGATGGGCCTTTCTCCCTAAAAGGCAACCATACATAACATGACGAAAAGTGAAAAGAAAAATTTAGCGCAACAAAAAAAACATAGTCAAGCTAAGAATTGCACAATCAATTGCGTCACCGGCCACCCGCTGACAACGGGGGGGCAGGCATTTTTCCATTGCGAATTGGGCAAGATATGGTAAATTGTGAATTTTTAGTTTATTTATCCACTCCTGACCAAGGGCGGGGGCAGTAAATCTTGGATACGGTTGGGCAGAAATTCACGCCAGATGAGGCAGTGGAGAGGTTTCTCGGGCACCTGAGGGATCAAAGGGGATATTCTTGGCACACGGTAAGAAGCTATAGAAAGGATCT
>JAMOVZ010000139.1 GCA_027061865.1 Desulfobacterales bacterium | reverse complement strand
TATTCATATGCCTTAGACTCCAATAGCTCAACGGGGCTAAATTTGATTTTGTTTAAATTATGCCTTAGTCTTGATGACTGCACAAGGCAGAAAAAGAGGTTGTTTTGGGGTGTTCAGTGGGGATTGGGAAGGATCAGGCGAGCAGATAAGAAGGAGCAATGACCATGAAAAGGTTAAGTCCTTTTGGAAACAAGGATGAATCGGGATTGCCGCCTTCCAGGGGGCCCATTGAACCGGGGGGCGCAGCCCTTGGCAGACTGATGTGGATCAAGTGGGTGTTGCTTCTGATCTTTATCCTCTACATGGTTGTTTCTTATTTTTATGCGCCAATCCTTGTGGAGATGGGAAAATTCTTGGTGGTAAAAGACCAAGTTGAAAGATCAGAGCTTTTGGTCTGCCTCATGGGCCAGCCTGTAGAAAGGGGGCTTGAGGCTGCTGACCTCTACCATCTTGGTCTCACAGGTAAGGTCTTTTTTGCTAGGGAGGCCCTCCCTGACGGTTTCGATGCCCTAAGGGAAAGGGGAGTTGACTATCCTGAAACATATGAACTCCTCCATGAACTATTGCTCGCCCTAGGGGTGCCTGCCAAAGCCATCATGTTAAGTGAGGGCTTAGTGGACAGCACCATGGATGAGGCCTTGGTGGTTCGATCGCTAGCCAAAAGGTCTGGTATAAAGTCAATCATTGTAGTCACTTCCCCCACTCACACTAGAAGGGCGCTCATGGCCTTCAGGAAGGCCCTTAAGGGGATGGAGATAAAAATCAGCATTGTGCCCAGCTCTTACAGTGGGTTTGACCCAATGAATTGGTGGAAAGAAGAAAAATATGTGCAGGAAGTGCTGATGGAATACCTGAAGTTAATGTATTATTTCTTCAAGTATAAATAACCGCTTTATTTTGCATCCATTATGAACACGCCGTCCCAATGTTGTCCAGGGGGCTTCTGTCTCAGATACTTGCACCGTTTCACATAGACTTCAGCAACCCTCAGCCTTGGTGTGTTCTGGAGGATGTTGGCGAACATTCGCCCTGCTTCATCCCACCTCCTGGACCTATACAGCTCAAGGGCCTCATGGAACATTTTAATCGATTGGCCCAAGGCCGGGTCAACAGGCCCGTGGGCAAGCAACTCGTATATCCTGATGGGTAGGTTTTTCCCTTTTACCCTCACCAGATCCACTTCCAGGCACGTGAAGCGGTCTTTGATGCGGATATAGGTGGCCTCGCCAATAAGGATGTTCGTTCCATAGCTCTTGTTGGCCCCTTCGAGTCTTGCACCCAGATTCACGGCATCTCCCACCACGGTATAGTCAAATCTTTGGCGAGAGCCCATGTTTCCCACCATCATGTAGCCGGTATTTATTCCTATGCCAACATCCAAGGCGGGCTTGCCTTGCATAACCCACTTTTCATTTAGTTGTGCAAGGGCGTCAAGCATTTCCAGGGCAGTCTGGCAAGCCCTCTCTGGATGATCCTCTTGCGAAATAGGGGCACCGTAAAAGGCCATGATTGCATCGCCCATGTATTTATCCAGGGTTCCTTGGTGCTTGAACACTATTCCGGTCATCACGGTGAGGTATTCATTAAGAAGACTGACCATTATTTCAGGCGAGGTGGCTTCGGAAAGCGATGTAAAACCCCGTATATCCGAAAATAGAACCGTGAGATCGCGCTTTTCTCCTCCAAGCTTTAGTTTGTCAGGATGCTTCAGCATTTGGCTGACTACTTGAGAGGGAACGTATTGACTGAAAGCGCCTTTGATCCTGCTTCGCTCCCTTTGCTCTGAAAAATATTTGTGGGCAGTCACAAGGGTGTAAACCATGGAAAGAGCCAGTAAGGGGTAAAGCACATTTAGCCAGATACCATGGCTTACAAACACGAAATAGCTCAGGCCCAAATGGAAAAAGGCAAGTCCTGCGGCACTGATTCCTCCTTTAAGTGGGCCTGTGCAAGCCAGCATAAAACCTGCCCCAGAGGCCAAAAGGATTATGGCGAGAAGATCGTAAATCCTCGCCCAGCCTGGCTTCTTGAGGAAACGGCCCTCTAATATGTTGTCAATCACGGTGGCATGGATCTCCACACCGGGAAACACGGGACTCACAGGGGTGTTGCGCATGTCGTATATGCCAACAGCCGTGGCCCCAACTAGAATCACTTTGTCCTTGAATGCCCCGGGGGCAAAATTGTTCCGAAGTATCTCTGCCACCGAGTAATGGGGAAAGGTCTTGGGCGGGCCGCAATAATTTATCAGAAGGTGGCCTTGGGGGTCAGTAGGAATGAATTTTTCACCCATGCGGATGTCCTTGATGCCCCTGCTATCCACTTCTATTATCGGCTGTGTATGGGATAAGAAGTGCCGGGCCGCCTCAAGGGCCAATGGTGGAAACAGGGCGCTTCCGCATGCTATCACCATGGGCATGCGCCTCACGCTCCCATCGCTGTCCGGAAACATGTTGAAATAGCCGGAAAATCTTGCTGCAAGGCACAAGGGTTCTATGTTTACCTGAGGCACCCGGGCCCGAGGGAAAAAGTAATCCTCTTGTCCTTCCTTGAACGCCACTAGTGGATACTGGGACGGTGAGATAAGGGCCAGGCGCTTTTTGATTTCGTGCGGGCTTATAGAAGCACCGCCTGATTGAGGGCTCATATGAAAGAAGTAGCCCAGCACAATCGTTGCATTTGAGTTCTTGAACGAAGAGGCCAAGGCAAGGTCATGGTCCAATTTGATCCTTTCTTCTTCCATTAATGATTCCAATAAGTGCTCATCTATTCCCAACAACCTTAGTCTTTGCCCTAGCGCCTCCAACACCTTCAAGCCGCTTGCCTGATCTGGCTCGAAAAAACCCACATCAAAGGCAATAACCCTTGCCCCATCGCGTGACAGTATATCCACGAGGCGGGCGAGTTTTGACCGGGGCCATGGCCACCTGCCTTCCACGTTAAGGCTTCTTTCATCAATTGCTGCTATTACCACGTGGGGCGATGGGATGAGTTTTCCTCTGGACAGAAGCCTCAAATCGTAGGTTTTAAGCTCAATGGATTCCAAGAAGGGAAACTTGGCCATAAAAAGGAGAACGACAAATATGATAGCGTAAAAGGTAAGAGAAAATTTGTTGAGGGAAAAGAAAAGAGACAGGAATTTTTTCATATGCACGAACCCCGCAAAGGGAAGGCCTGTTATCCTTTGATAAAAAGCCATTACAACCGCCGCCCGGGCAGGGAGAAGATGGACCGCTCAACTGATTTATCGGCAAGGTGTTATATTTTATGAATAGGGTAAAGTCAAGGGATGGCAAGGCGTGGCAGGGTTTTCAAGATTGACATTGCCTGAATTTCATTGCTAGCCTCTTTTAGGAGCTCGAAAAGATGAAAGTGGTTTTGACTATTGCTGGATCGGATTCCATGGGTGGGGCTGGGATCCAGGCGGACATAAAGACCATAACGGCCTTGGGCGCTCATGCAACCAGTGTGATCACTGCTGTCACTGCCCAAAACTCCACTGAAGTGGAGGCCATCTACACCCTGTCGCCCAAAATAGTTGAAGACCAGATGGAGGCGGTCCTTCACGACATAAGACCTGACTCTGTCAAGATAGGCATGCTTGGGGGGGCGGAGATTGTGCGCTTGGTAAGCTCGCTGATAAAGAAATATGATTTGAAAAGGGTGGTGGTGGACCCTGTCCTTAGGGCCAGCACCGGGGCAACACTCTTGGAGGAAGAGGCCATTGAGGTTTTGAAGGGAGAGTTATTCCCTTTGGCTTATATCATCACCCCAAATATCCCAGAGGCAGAAGCCCTTTGTGCCCAGGAGATCCGGGACACTAAGGCAATGGCGAAGGCAGCCAAAAAACTGCACCAGATGGGGCCAAGGGCGGTGGTGATTACAGGGGGGCATCTGGAAGGGGCGCCTGCTGATTTTTTCTGGGATGGGGAAACAGAAGCCATTATCAGTGGCAAAAGGAGCCAAAACCCCCATGATCATGGAAGCGGATGCGTATTCTCTTCTGCCCTGGCCGCCTATCTTGCCGAGGGAAAGCGCCCCCCCCCCTTGGAGGCCACAAAACTTGCCCAGCAGTTCACAATACGTGCTATAATGCATGGTTATAGATGTGGAAAGGGAAGGGGTCCGGTGAATCCTTTTTTCAGGTGGATTCCAGGAGGATCTTAATAACACTCACTTGGGGAAGACATAGATATGACATTAATGGATCAAGTAAAAAAGGGCTTGATTCCACTTGAGGTGGAAAAGGCGGCCCGCAAAGAGGGAGTGGATTCCACCTGGCTTGCAGAAAAGCTATCTGAAGGTAGGGTGGTTGTGCCTGCAAACCCAAAGCACAAGGGGCTTGAGCCTTGCGGAATCGGCGAAGGCTTGAGGGTAAAGGTGAATGCAAATATTGGGACATCCTCTGACAAGGCCGACTTGAATGAGGAGCTTGAAAAGCTGCGGGTCTCCATTGAGGCCGGTGCTGACACGGTGATGGACCTTTCCACCGGCGGCGACATAGATGCCTGCAGAAGGGCGATAGTAAAGGCCTCCAGCGTAGCGGTTGGCACTGTGCCCATTTATCAGGCAGTGGTTGAGGTTGCAGAACAAGGGCGGGGGATTGCCGACCTCACTGTGGAAAAGCTTTTCCAGGTAATCGAGCGGCAGGCTCAAGACGGCGTGGATTTCATGACGGTTCACTGCGGGCTCACCTTAGGCGCTCTCGAGATGCTTCGCGCCCAGGGTCGAATAACCGATATAGTAAGCCGGGGAGGGGCCTTTCTGACCCATTGGATGTTACACCACGGTAAAGAGAATCCCCTTTACAAGCATTTTGACCGGCTGCTGGAGCTGGCAAGGAAATATGAAGTGACCTTAAGCCTGGGCGATGGCCTTAGGCCCGGCTGTATTGCAGATGCAACAGACAGGGCCCAGATCCATGAGCTCATGACCCTTGGGCATCTGACAAAGATTGCCTGGGAACAAGGGGTCCAAGTGATGATAGAGGGCCCTGGCCATGTGCCTCTGGATCAGATTGAGGCAAATGTGCTGCTCCAAAAAAAGCTGTGCCACTGCGCCCCGTTCTATGTGCTTGGCCCTTTGGTAACTGATGTGGCAGCCGGATACGATCACGTGGCATGCGCCATTGGCGGGGCCTTGGCCGCTGCCTGCGGCGCGGATTTCCTCTGTTATGTGACCCCTGCAGAACACCTATCCTTACCCACTGTGGAAGATGTAAGAGAAGGTGTGGTGGTTACAAAGATAGCCGCCCACGCGGCAGACATCGCCCGGGGAAACAAGGCGGCCCTTGAGCAGGACAAGCAAATGGCCATTGCCCGCAAGAACCTTGACTGGGATAGCCAGATCAAGCTGGCCATTGATCCCCAAAAGGCCAGGGAATATAGGGAAAAAAGCCCTCCCAGCGAAGAGGATGTCTGCACCATGTGCGGGAAATTCTGTGCTATCAAGCAGGTAAAAGACTATTTCAGGGGGAGGGGCTGAGAGACCTGGCGGCAGCCATTATTTTCCTATGCAGAACTGATCGAAAATCCTCTCCAGCACCTCATCAGGAGTCGTCTCGCCCACTACCTGGCCCAGGGCGTCTAGACCCGCCTTCAGCTCAAAGGCGACGATCTCAAATGGCGCATCCTGTAAAAGCGCATCTTTGGCAGCTTCAAAGCTTGCCTTAGCATTCTTCAGCGCCTGGGCCTGCCTCAGATTCGGGGCAATGGAAGAGACGGATAGCTCCATTTCCCCTTTTAGAGCCGTCTCTTCAATGGCCCTTTTGAGTTCCTCTATCCCTTCACCGGTCAGTGCCGAGATTCTTACGGTTCGAAAATCCTTGAATAGGTGGAGGTGCCCTTTGGGGTCGACTGCTGCGGGCAGATCGATCTTGTTGAACACCAATATGGCAGCAGGCTTTTCCCTGGCCTTTTCAATTACCCGAAGGTCATCTGAGTTGATCTCTCTGCTTTGATCCACCACCACCAGGACCAGGTCGGCCTCTCTGAATTTTTGCTCGGCAAGGCTGATGCCTATCTCCTCCACCTCGTCGGCCACCTCCCTGATGCCAGCGGTATCCATCAAGCGGAGAGGGATTCCGTTAATAGTAATGGTGGATTCAACCACGTCTCGGGTGGTCCCTGGCATAGGAGTTACAATGGCCCGGGGTTCGTCCAGCAAGCGGTTTAATAGGCTGGATTTGCCGGCATTAACCCTCCCCACTATGGCCGTCTTTATCCCATCCACCCAAATTTTTCTCTCGTCATGGGCCCCTATTAATGAAGATATGGGGTCTATTATCTCATGGCCCATGGAGCTTGAAAGCTCTGCCCTGTCAAGCACAGTGGTTTCCTCTTCAGGAAAGTCGATAACAGATTCCACCCGGCTTAAGATCTCCACGGCCCGCTCCCGAAGTTCCCTGATTTTTTCCCCCAAGGCACCCTTTACCTGCTGTGAGGCCAGATACAGCCCTCTCTCTGAGCTGGAATTTATTAGATCAATGACTGCCTCTGCCTGGGTAAGATCAATCCTTCCATTGATAAAGGCCCGGAAAGTGAATTCCCCAGGGTCGGCAAGCCTGGCGCCGGTTTCCAGAACCAGCTGTAGTATCCTGGATAGGAGCACGAATCCGCTGTGGCAGTTGATCTCCACCACGTCTTCCCTGGTGTAGGAGTGAGGGGCCTTCATGAAAGAGAGAAGGACTTCATCAACCACCCGACCTGTTTCAGGCTCTTGTATGTAGCCCAAGTATAGGCGATGGGATTTCAAGTGTTTCAGGGGGCGCTTGGGTTTAAAGAGCTCCTCTGCAATAGATAAGGCTTGGGGGCCACTGATCCTGACAATTCCTATCCCTGCCCTTCCCATGGGCGTGGCAATGGCGGCAATGGTGTCCTCATCTAATTTCATATTCCTTGATAATCCTCCTCTCCCCCTTGCAGAAGGGGGGAGAGGAAAGGACGGTAAATTCTGGGCCGAACCTTTTGAGAGTTGGGATGAAGTGCAACCTATTTCTTCTTAGGAATGATTATCACCTTCTTGAGAAGCCCTTCCCCCCTGCTGCGGGTGTCCAGGTCCGGGTCGTCTTTTAAGGCCAGGTGGATGATCCTGCGGTCCCGGGCATTCAAGGGGTTGGTGGCAACGGGTTTGCCAATCCTTTTGGCCTTATCCCCAAGCCTCAAGGCTGTCTGGATAAGCGAATCCCTCCGCCTCTGCCTATAATTTTCGACATCCACCACCACCTGGACCTTTTTCCCAAGGCTCTTGTTGACTATCTTGTTGACAATGAACTGAAGAGCATCTAGAGTCCTCCCCTTTCTCCCAATGAGCAGGCCTGACTTGTCGCCTTCCACATTGAGCATGATCTTGCCGTCTTCGGTATATCCCTCCACCTTCCCTTCCATCGGGATCAAGGCCAGGATCTCTTCCAGTGCCTTCTTTGCGATTGAAAGACCGTCTTCTTCCTCAGGGTAAATCTCCTCTTCCACCTCTTCCTTTTTCAGGATTACCTTTATCTTGGCCTTTCTAGTGCCAACGATGCCGAAAATTCCGGCAGAACCAGGTTCCAATACCTCCACTTCTATGTCGTCGCGGGATACTTGGAGCTCTGCACAGGCCTTCTCAATGGCTTCCTCTGTGGTTTTTCCTTCAAATTCGAACTCTTGCATACCTAACCCTCCAACTAACTTTGCCTATGAGGCCTTTTTGTAGATCACATATTGCTGTGCAATGGACAGAATGTTGTTTACTAACCAGTAAAGCACTAGGCCCGAGGGGAAGTTTATGAATAAAAAGGTAAACACAATGGGTAACAACATCATCATCTTTGCTTGAGTGGGATCTCCTGTAGTAGGGGTCATCTTTTGTTGTATGAACATGGAGGCCCCCATCAGCAAGGTAAGCACAGGAATGCCGTAAGGTGGGGCCATAAATGGGATACTGAAAGGGAAGTTAAAGAGCCTGTCAGGTGCAGATAGATCGTTTATCCACAAAATGAATGGGGCGTGGCGCAGCTCAATTGCCTGGGCCAATATCCGGTAAAGGGCAAAGAATACCGGAATCTGTATGATCATGGGGAGACACCCGCTCATGGGGTTGACCTTGTAGGTCTTGTAAAGCGCCATGAGCTCTTTGTTCATTTGTTCCTTGTTGTCCTTATACTTTTCCCTGATTTTCATCATCAGGGGTTGGAGCTTTTGCATCTCCTTCATGGACTTGTAGCTTTTGTGTGTAAGGGGCCAGAACAGGAGCTTGACCAATATGGTGAGCAGGATAATGGCCACGCCGTAGTTGTGGACCCATTGGTAAAAGAATCTCAGAGTGATAAGCAGAGGCTTGGCGATAATATTGGTCCAGCCAAAGTCAATGGCCTTGTCCAGCCCTTTGCCGAATTTTTTTAGAATCCCAAGATCCAAAGGCCCCAGAAACATGGCATAGCGTGAACTTGCCTCACCTCCAGGTGGAAGTACCAGGCTCGGATTAAGCAGCCTGCCATGGAGTCTGCCCCCATCCTTCTTTACCGCTTCCACCTTGGCCTCGGTTACCTCCTCAGGCACCACGGCTGAGATGAAGTATGACTCTTGAAATGCGATCCACCCTATTTTTCCTTCGAGCTCAACCTTGTCGCCAGGGTCATCGAGGTCCAGTTCGGTATACTTATCGTCCTGGAGGACAGTGAGGCCGGTAAATGAACTGTAATAGCTAGTTTTCTTTTTCGGCAAAGCAGGGTTGAGCTCTACGAAGAAGAGACCCTCCACCCTTGTAGGGCGGGAGTTCTTAACTGTGACCTCAAGATCAATCTTGTATCGATCAGGGTAAAATTTATAAGTCTTTTGAATTATAAGCCCATTTGGTAAAACGACGCTAAAGACTAGTTCCTGGGCCTTGTCGCCATCTTTAAGGATAATCTGGGCCGTATTTGTCTCGTAAGGGATGTCCTCATAACTTTTCCCGGCGGTTTCCAAAAAGTCAACCACCATAAATCGCTGGATGTCCCTCCCATGGACGAGGTTTACGGGAGGGGAGTCTTTTTCAATGGTCTGCCTGTATTTCTTCAGTTCAAAGAGTTTTATTGAAGGGCCGTTATTAGTAAACAGGGCCCTGTAAAGAGGGGTCTCCACCACTATTTCCTTTTCAGCCACGCTGGTTGGCGGTAGAGGCTTCCGCTCAGAAGGAGCGGGGGGCGAAGCTGGAGGCTCAGGTGAAACGGGGGGCTTTTTTACAGAACTTTCCTGCGTTTCTGTCTGTTTTTTGACGGCTTGTCCAGACTTTTGGGAGGTGGGGCTGAAAAGAACCGACCAAAAAAGAAGCACTATGAAAGACAAGGCAAAAGCCAAGATTGTTCTTTTATCCATAAGAATCCTTTTTTACCGTTTGATTCGTATCTGTTTTCCTTTCAAGCTGTAAAGCCTGGTTAAGGGACAAAACAGTTGGTGTAGCGGCTGGAGAGGATTGCGTTGGATACAAGACGTGATCCAGACCCGTAAACCCACTTACCTAAGCGGGTCATACCCCCCGGGGTGGAAAGGGTGGCACTTAAGTAACCTCAAGGCAGCCAACCTTCCGCCTTTCAGGAGCCCGTATTTAGCGATAGCCTGGTGGGCATAACTGGAACATGTGGGGTAAAAGCGGCAAGAAGGGGGCAAAAACGGTGAAATGAATCTCTGGTACGCATTGATCAGGGCCAGAGATATCAACTTCGCCTTGTTAGCCAGGGTTTTTGTTGAAAAGGACTTCACCAAGCTCCTCTTTTACCTTCCAAAAATCTAGCCGTGCCGCTCCGGGCCGGGCTATAATGACCATGTCGTGGCCTTGGGGGAGGAGATGCTTGTTAAGCCTGAAAAACTCTCGAACAATCCTCTTAACCCTGTTTCGGATGACCGAATTCCCTACTTTCTTGCTGACGGTAACCCCCAATCTAGTGATGCCCACCTGGTTCGGCTTCAGCAACACAACAAAATGCTTGGTCTCCAGCCGTTTCCCCGACCGATTTAGATTGACAAAGTCACTTCGTTTCAATAACCTCTCATTCTTTGAAAACGTTTGTCGCACGTGAAGATACGTGTCGGTGGTCGGGGCATACAGAACAAGGGTTAGACTGTTAGTCGTTTCCGTCCCTTTGCTCTTCTTCGTTTTAATACATTTCTTCCTGCTTTGGTGCGCATCCGTGCTCTGAAGCCGTGGGTTCTGGCCCGCTTTATATTGCTTGGTTGATAAGTTCGTTTCATTGTCTACCAGATCCTTGCTCTAATTAGACGTAAAATTTTATATAATCACGGTGATCGGGCGATGTCAAGATATTTAGAATTTATATCAATTTTTTAAGTCAATTGGCACAACTTTCGCAACCAACCAATGTGGCATCAGTCTTACATATTTACCAACTAGAAAGGAGAAGAGAATGCTGTTGGATCCTATACTGGGATGGTTCTCCAATGATTTGGCCATAGACTTGGGGACCGCCAACACCCTTGTTTATGTAAAAGGCAAGGGCATTGTGCTCAGTGAGCCCTCTGTGGTGGCAGTGAGGAGGGACGGAAGGGGCATCAACAAGGTCTTGGCCGTTGGCAAAGAAGCAAAGATGATGCTGGGCAGAACCCCTGGAAATATCGTGGCTATAAGGCCAATGAAAGACGGCGTGATTGCAGACTTTGAGATTACAGAGGCCATGCTGCGCCACTTCATCAGGAAGGTCCACAACAGGCGCACCTTGGTGAGGCCTCGTATAATCGTCTGCGTGCCAAGCGGTATTACTCAGGTGGAGAAGAGGGCTGTTAGGGAGTCGGCCGAATCCGCTGGTGCGAGGGAGGTCTTCTTGATAGAGGAGCCTATGGCCGCGGCCATTGGGGCAGGCCTTCCCATCACAGAGCCTACCGCCAATATGGTGGTGGACATTGGAGGAGGCACCACAGAGGTGGCGGTCATCTCTCTGGCAGGCATCGTGTACTCCAAGTCCGTGAGAGTCGGCGGGGACAAGATGGACGAGGCCATCTTGCAGCACATAAAGAGAAAATACAACCTGCTCATTGGCATAAGGACCGCTGAGATCATAAAGACTACAATAGGCAATGCCTACCCCAGTGATCACATAGAGACCATTGAGGTCAAAGGAAGGGATCTGGTAACCGGTATTCCCAAGATCCTTACCATCGACTCCGAAGAGGTCAGAAAGGCCATATCTGAGCAAATCGAGACCATCGTGGAGACCGTGAGAATCGCGCTTGAACAAACCCCTCCCGAGCTAGCCGCTGATATCGTGGACAAAGGAATCGTGCTCACAGGCGGGGGATCACTGCTCAAAAACATGGATATCTTGTTGAGGGAGGAGACCAAGCTTCCCATAACTATTACCGATGATCCCCTCTCCACAGTGGTGCTTGGCTCCGGGAAGGCCCTGGATAACCTGGCCATACTGAAGGAAGTGATGATCAAGTAGCTGATGCCCCAGCGGTCAGACCATAACTCAAAGGCTGAAGGACAGAAGCGGGATCGTTGAAAGAAACCAGCTGGCTGCGGAAAATACTGGTATGGAGTTTGTGCGTTGGGATTGCCCTTTTTTTGCTCTCTTCCAATCTCGGGAAGAGGCAGTCCTGGGGTGCCCTCGACCGTTTTGTGGTGGAGCTTTGCTCTCCGTTTCATAAGGTGATTCGCGGGACAGTAAAGGTATTTGAAGAAATATGGTTCGGTTATTTTTATCTTGTGGGCCTGCGTGAAGAGAACCAGAGGCTCAAGGCAGAGGTGAGCAGGCTCACCATGGAAAATGCCCGTTTCCGCGAGCAGCTGGCGACCCACAACCGGCTCAAGGCACTCCTGAAATTTAAACAAACCTTGGACGAGCCTGCCATAGCCGCCCAGGTCGTGGCCCGGGACCCAACGGGTTGGTTCAAATCCATAATCATTGATAAGGGCGAGAAAGCCGGTGTCCGACTGGATATGGCGGTGGTGAATTGGCAGGGCGTGGTGGGCCGTGTTGTGGATGTTTCACCTGATTACGCCAAGGTGCTGCTCATTATTGAC
>JAMOVZ010000138.1 GCA_027061865.1 Desulfobacterales bacterium | reverse complement strand
TGGGGCTGAAAGACTCTCTGCCAATGAAGAACTTGGACTCTTCATGAAGGACAGACAAGACCATCTGGAAAATGTCATCATTCCAGCCCTAAAAGAAGGTAGAACAATCATCTGTGACAGATATTACTTTTCCACTGCGGCCTACCAAGGCGCCAGAGGTCTTGACCCCCGGGCGATACTTGCCGAATCCAAGGCAAAATTCCTTGAACCGGATCTTTGCCTTTTGCTTGAGATAGCCCCAGAAGAGGCGATCAACCGAATTAGACACGGAAGGAAAGAACAAGAAAACAACTTTGAACAGCTAGAGTACTTAAAGGCTGTTGCCAAAATTTATAGTACCTTAAAAAATGGATGTATCTGCCTGGATGCAAACCTTCCCATTGAGGAACTGACAGATTTGGCTTTAAAATTAATATTACAACACCTTGAAGATAAAAAATTAAATAAAACATCCGCTGTCTTGACTTGAAACAGAACCTGCTTAGGTTCAAGATATTACACGGGACGATTTTTAAAATTTTCACAAAAAGCACATCAACAATCCACGCCATGGCCATCTTATGAAAAATAAGGACAAGAAGCCCCAGGACAACAAACGCCGTAAGCTCCTATTTACTGCCGTCTACTGGCTCATTGGTATCATCCTCATCTTAGGGCTGCCCCAATTCCTCGTATCTATTCAGACCAAACAAATCCCTTATTCCGAATTTAAAAAAATGCTCAGGGCTGGCAGAATCTTGGAGGTAAGGCTTAGTGAGGATGAAATACGGGGCTTGATGTTCACTGGCCCTGAAAAAGATCTGGCAGAACTGAAAAAAATCTTGGCCCAGGTAGAAAAAGAACAGGCCTCTGGGAAAGAGTCTCCTACAGCAGGCTTTTTTAATTTTGGCCTAAAGCCCAGCCTCAATGATTTACTCCAAAAACTGGAGCAAAAGGGCATTAAAAAGGACCAGATAGTCCTTTTTCGTACGGTGCGAGTTAAAGATGACAAACTTGTAGAAGAACTAGAGGCCCACGGGGTTGAATTTGCTGGCACCAAAAGCAGCATGTTAGTCCAGATATTCTGGGGCACTATAGTTCCAATTGCCTTCTGGATTGGGCTCTGGATCCTTCTTATGAGAGGTATGGGAACCCCCGGAAGCGGGCTACTTTCCATTGGCAAGTCGAGGGCAAAGGTCTCTGTGGAAAAGGACACCGGAGTACGATTTAGCGACGTTGCCGACTGTGAAGAGGCCAAGGAGGAACTCAAGGAGGTGGTTGAGTTTCTCAGGAAGCCAGAAAAATTTGAGGCACTTGGAGCTAGGATTCCTAAAGGTGTACTCCTCGTAGGACCTCCAGGCACGGGCAAAACCTTGCTTGCCAGGGCCCTTGCAGGGGAAGCCAAGGTGCCCTTTTTTAGTATTTCAGGCTCAGAATTCGTGGAGATGTTTGTTGGCGTAGGAGCAGCAAGGGTTAGAGATCTTTTTGACCAGGCCAAAAAAAATGCTCCTTCTATAATCTTCATCGATGAAATAGATGCAATAGGGAAATTTAGAGGCGCTGGAATGGTCGGGGGTGGTAATGAGGAAAGAGAACAGACACTCAACCAGCTCCTTGTGGAAATGGACGGCTTTGAGCCCAATATAGGAGTAATAATCCTTGCAGCCACCAATAGGCCAGAAATACTTGATCCGGCCCTTCTAAGGCCTGGCCGCTTTGACAGACAGGTTGTCCTAGATGCCCCAGACGCCAAAGGCAGAGAAGAAATACTCAAGGTTCACTGCAGGGGCAAGCCCTTAGCGGATGATGTGGATCTTCATGCTATTGCCCTTAGAACTCCAGGTTTTTCAGGAGCAGATCTTGCCAATGTTGTAAATGAGGCGGCTCTGCTTGCTGCCCGTGAAGGAGTCAAAAAGATTTATCAGCGGCATTTTGAGGCCGCAGTAGAAAAGGTCCTTGCTGGACCGGAAAGAAAGAGCAGACGCTTAGGAGAAAAAGAGCGCAAACGCGTAGCGTACCACGAGGCAGGGCATGCACTCGTGGCTTTTCACTGCCCAAATGCGGCACCAATTGCGAAAATTTCCATTATTCCTAGGGGCAAGGCCGCCCTGGGCTACACCATGCAGCTTCCTGAAGAAGATCGCTATCTCATGACTAAAAACGAACTATTGGACAAAATATGTGTTTCTTTAGGAGGCAGAGCAGCAGAGGATGTGGTATTTAATGAAATAAGCTCTGGTGCCCAAAACGATCTCGAGGTTGCAACAGATATAGCAAGAAGTATGGTCTGTCGATTTGGCATGAGCGATAAAATTGGCCCTGTGGCCCTGGCACGAGAAACTAACCCATTCTTGAAGGTTCCAGGCATTGAAGAACAGGTCAATATGAGTCCAGAGCTTCAGGCAGAAGTGGACAAGGAGGTTAGAAGGGTTTTAAGGGAGCAGTATGATAGGGCAAAAAAGATTGTCAGCACTCACATGACGGCCCTCAAAAGGGTCTCAGAGAGGCTTCTCGTCAAGGAAGTAATGAGTGCAGAGGAATTCAAAAAACTGGCAGCTTCTGACCAAGAGAACAATTCAGAAAAGGAGGAACCAAATGATTCCAAATGATGCTCCAAATTGTAATAGGACCTTTCTATCCCTTATAATCAGCCTTATATTGCTGGTTTCTGTGGGTCTAGATCAGGCTATGGCCCGAACCTCCCTGGATGATGAAAACATCCAGCTTTTGGCCAAAACGGCCAAGGCCATTGCCGAGATTGTCAAAGAGGCTATGCCGGCGGTAGTGTATGTTCAAGTGGAAAGAACTGTTGAGCAAAGGGTATCTCCCTTTGGACCAGACCCCTTTGGAATGTTCAATGATCCCTTCTTCCAGCGCTTTTTTGGCCCACAGCTCAGACAAAGACCAAGAAAGTTCAAGCAGCGTGGACAGGGCTCGGGCTTTATCATCAGTTCTGACGGTTACATCCTGACAAACAACCATGTCGTGGGTGATGCCGACACCATAAGTGTAAAACTTGCAGACGGACGAAAATTTAAGGCCAAGGTCATTGGCAAG
>JAMOVZ010000137.1 GCA_027061865.1 Desulfobacterales bacterium | reverse complement strand
GGCCTCTCTGAGCTGATTCCTTTCCTATCCGAGAGGACAGTTGTCAAATGGGATGAGGCTAAGGGGGCGAGGAAACTCAGGCACTGGGAAGGGATAAGCAGGGCCTCGCTTAAGCAATCCGATCGGCACACACCCTTGAGGATCGAAAGGCCTGTGGCTTTTTCAGATCTCCTCTCAAGGAAGTGGCCCCCCGAGACAGTCAAGTTAATTCTATGGGAGGAGGAGAAGGCTCAGGACCTTAAGGGCCTGTTAAGAGAGGGAGGGGCGGGCAGGGGGGTTGTGGCACTTGTTGGCCCCGAGGGAGGCTTTAGCAAAAAGGAAGTGGATGAGGCGAAGAATAAAGGGTTTCGCCCGGTAAGTTTGGGGCCTAGGATCCTTAGGGCAGAGACCGCTTCAATGGTCTTGGTCGCCTTTATCCAATACGAGTGGGGTGATATGTCCAAAAGAGCATAAAAGGGCGTCAGCCAGTGCCTCCGCCCTTTTTCATCTAATCTTGTTTTTTCTAATCTGCTAGAGTTTTGTCACGTTCTTGGCTTGGGGCCCGCGATCTGTTTCCTCGATCTCAAAGCTGACCCTGTCGCCTTCCTGGAGCGTTCTGAATCCCTGCATATTGATGGAAGAGAAGTGAACGAACAGATCTTGGCCGTTTTCCTGTTTGATAAAGCCGTAACCCTTAGCAGCGCTAAACCACTTTACTACTCCCTCTGCCAAAGTGCCAACCTCCTTTCTTTTGATTCTCAGTGACCAATGTTGGTTCAAAAATTCGAGGCTGTCGCTTCAGCAGAAAAGCAACGGATTTTATTAAGATTCCTAAAGCGAACCCCGACCCACGAACCAATTTCCGCAGCCAGCCATTCGGGTTGGCTACACTCACACGGGCCACTCCTCGCAAATACTACCAGAGATACTGGCCATGTCAACCCTCCTCTAGCAGGCACTCTCCCATTTTGTCTTTGACCTCTTCGAGGACCTCGCTTAACCACAAGACATCGTCTATTGTGAGCCTGCCGGCCTTTGTGGTGCGTTCGGTTCCATCGCGTTTTACATATTTCCTTGGGCCGATCTGAAGCTTGGGCTCACCATCGCCATAGCGGTATATAGATACCATGAGCCCTGTGTCTGAATTTTCCCAGACATGCAGTTGTTGATCTTTTGAAGGGTCATAGGCCATTTACTTGCTCCAACCAAAAATTGCAGTCTCCCCCAGCTCCTCTTCTATCCTCAAGAGCTGATTGTATTTGCAGGTTCTCTCTGAGCGGCAGAGTGAGCCTGTCTTGATCTGTCCAGTGCCCATCGCCACTGCCAGATCCGCTATAAAGGTATCTTCTGTCTCGCCAGAGCGGTGGGAGATCACTGCATTCCAACCGGCCCGCTGCGTCATTTCAATGGCGTCCAGGGTTTCTGACAAGGTCCCTATTTGATTTAATTTGATTAACACGGCATTAGCCGCTTTTTCCTTGATGCCCCGGGCAATCCTCTTGGTATTGGTTACGAAGAGGTCATCGCCCACGATCTGGATCTTGTCGCCAAGCCTCTGGGTCATTTTAGTCCAATTCTTCCAGTCATTTTCAGCAAGGCCGTCCTCAATGGATACAATGGGATACCGTTCAACCCATTGGGCATAGAAATCTATCATCTCTTCTCCGGTTCGGCTGGAGCCATCGGACTTGAAAAACACGTATTTTCCCCTTTTGTAAAAAGAGGAGGAAGCCGGATCAAGGGCTAAAACCACATCTTTCCCCGGTTTGTAGCCTGCCGCCTTTATCCCTGCAAGGATCATTTCAATAGCCTGCTCGTTGGAGGACAGGTCAGGGGCAAATCCCCCCTCATCGCCAACAGCGGTGGAGAACCCCTTTTCCTTTAGTACGCCCGCAAGGGCATGGAAGACCTCCGCCCCTATTCTCAATGCCTCCTTGAAGGTCTTCCCTCCAATTGGCATGATCATGAATTCCTGGAGATCAACATTGTTTGCAGCGTGGAGCCCGCCGTTAAGGATGTTCATCATGGGCATGGGAAGCCTGCAGGCCCCGGTTCCTCCTATATACTTATAAAGAGGCAGTCCCACAGATTCTGCTGCAGCTCTTGCCACTGCAAGGGATACGCCTAGGATCGCATTGGCCCCAAGCTTGGCTTTGTTGGGGGTCCCGTCCAGCTCTATCATGGCCTTGTCAATGAGGCGTTGGTCTGTTGCATCCATCCCGATGAGGACAGGAGCTATGACTTTGTTGACATTTTCCACCGCCCTTTCCACGCCCTTGCCCCTGTAGCGCTTCTTGTTCTTGTCCCTCAGCTCAATGGCCTCAAACTTTCCAGTGGAAGCCCCTGAAGGAACAGCGGCCATTCCCACCGAGCCGTCATCGAGACCCACCTCTACTTCCACTGTGGGGTTCCCTCTGGAATCCAGTATTTCACGGGCCACGATCACCTCTATCCTCTCCATTTTTCTCCCTCCCTATTTTTTGAAATCACTGAGATGAATAACTATTGATTATGCCGTTTCCCTTTTCCAAAATTACCCGAAAACTATATAGAATAAAAGCACATTGTCAACACGAAGCATAAGGCAGCAAGACTATTCTTATTTGGCTGGCAGGAGGGAAGGGCTCAGCACCGAAATATCTTCACGTGTGAAATTACCTTATCCATAAGCTCTGAATCACTATTGTTCCCTTCCACTATCGTGACGCATGGGCCCAGGGGATGCCAAAGGGCTGGATCTGTGCTCTTAAAAAGTGAAACGGTAGGGATTCCCATCATTGAAGCAAGGTGGGTGGGGCCGGAGTCGTGCCCTATGAACAGGGCGGTTTGAGTCAAGATCCGGAAAAGATTGCCAGAGGAGGTGCTCAACAGGACATGTTGGCCAAGATCAGCAGCTTCCAATTCTTTTTGGGCATCAAGTTCAGCCGGACCTAAAAGAAACGCAGGGTTAAGTTCCTTGGGCTTTGATATCTCCAGAACTTGAAAAAAAAGCTCCTTCCAAAAAGAAAGGGGATGATTTTTCCGCCGTGAGCCGGACCCTGGGTGCAGGACAATATACCT
>JAMOVZ010000136.1 GCA_027061865.1 Desulfobacterales bacterium | reverse complement strand
GTCCAACTGGGCCAGCAAAACCCACCGGCGCGCCGGTTGCCTCCTCAATAAGCTCGGGGCCTGCGAGCTCCAGCTCGTCAACTCCAAGAAGGTTTCTCAATTTGGCTTCATTAATTTCGTGGTCTCCCCTCACAACGGCTGCCACAAGGGTCCCGTCTGCTTCAAATATTAGTGTCTTTACCAATTGCCGGGGTGAGATATTCAAGAACTCAGTTACCTCTTCCACGGTTTTAATGTTGGGGGTATCTACCGGTTCTATGGCTGGGGCCTGATCCTCTCTGATACCATTTCCCGTGTGGGCCGGTGGCACGACTTCTGCCTTTTCAAGGTTGGCTGCGTAATTACACTCAAGACAACTGGCTATCTGGTCTTCTCCGGTCTCTGCAAGGACCATGAACTCGTGGGAATAACTGCCCCCAATAGGGCCGGTGTCGGCCTCCACCGCCTTGAACCTGAGTCCGCATCTTTTAAATATCCTGATGTAGGCATCGTACATAGCCTGGTAGCTTTTTTCTGCGCCTTTCTCATCAACATCAAAGCTGTATGCGTCCTTCATAATGAATTCCCGTCCCCGCATCAGGCCAAAGCGGGGCCTTATTTCGTCTCTGAACTTGGTTTGGATCTGGTAGAGATTAAGGGGCAATTGCTTGTAAGAGTGGATCTCTTTTCGCACAAGGTCTGTTATAACCTCTTCATGGGTAGGGGCAAGACATGCATCCCTGCCGTGGCGATCCTTGAGCCTAAGCAGCTCTTTGCCATATACATTCCACCTGCCGCTCTCCTGCCAAAGCTCTGCAGGTTGGACAGCAGGCATGAGCAACTCGATTGCTCCAGCTCTATTCATCTCCTCCCTGATAATATTTTCAACCTTTCGAATCGACCTGAGCCCTGCTGGCAGATAGGTGTAAATGCCGGCAGTGAGTTTCCGAATAAGGCCAGCCCGGAGCATCAACTGGTGGCTTATAACCTCTGCCTCAGATGGAAGTTCCCGGTAAGTGGGTATAAAGTACTTGGAGTATCGCATTCCCGCCTAAGCCCTCCTTTCTCAAAAATCAGTTCCCATAAGCCTTGAACACCTCGTCAATGAGCACGTCCGCCAGCTCTTCTTCCTTGATTTTTCTTACGAGTTTCCCTTTTTTAAAGAGGATACCCTGGCCTCTTGCCCCAGCAATTCCAATATCTGCCTCTCTCGCCTCGCCAGGCCCGTTTACCACACACCCCATGATGGCGATCTTTGGAGAGCTTTTTAGGGGGGAGAGGGCCTTCTCCACTTTTTCCACGAGGGCGAACAGATCTATCTCACACCGGCCACAGGTAGGGCAAGATATAATTTCCGGCCCCCTGGAGCTAAGCCCAACCGCCCTCAGGATTTCATATCCAACCTTTACTTCTTCTACAGGGTCGCGGGTAAGAGAGACCCTGATGGTGTCGCCAATCCCCTGGAGCAGCAAGGCGCCAAGGGCTACAGCGTTTTTTACGGTGCCTGAAATCAGTGTGCCTGCCTCTGTGACCCCAAGATGGAGAGGGCAATCGGTCTTTTCGCTTATCAGTTGATAGGCCTTTATGGTATCGAGCACATTGGAAGACTTTAGAGATACCTTGATGGCCTGGAACCCCAGGCCTTGGATAAAGG
>JAMOVZ010000135.1 GCA_027061865.1 Desulfobacterales bacterium | reverse complement strand
AGATTGGCCCCTTCCAGGTTTGTTCCCTCCAAAATTGCGCCTTCAAGATATGCGCGTGAAAGGTCGATTCCGCGTAAGTCCATCCCTGAGAGATCGATCCAGGCCAGGTCCTTATCTGCAAGGGATAGACCTTCTTCTTTGGCACGTCTTATAAGTTCAAGGGCTGTGGCCTTTTCCTCTTTAGTAGCTTGCCGCGATTGGGGTAGAAAATGGGCTGTCTGCCGGAAGCTTGAGCTGATCTGTTTTTCTGCCTCCCTTAGCTTTTGTTCTATCTCCTGATCATGGATTCCAGACTCCTTCAACCTTTCAATGTCTTCTTGGGCGGAGAACTTGGGCCATCTCCTTTCACCTTCCTGGGCCTTCTTCTTTAAGTCCTCAGGATCCAAGCCAAGGCCTTTGAGCATCTCCTTGGTCTTTTCCTCCATTTCCTTTCTCTTTTGCTCGGCTTGTTGTTCTAGCTTTTGGACGATGTTAGGAAGCTCCGGAAGGTTTTCTATCGTGATTTCTGGAATTGGCTCTTCTTCCTTGATAAACTCCTTTGGATCAAGGCCTTGCTCTTCCATGGCCCTTATCGCCTTTTGCTTTTCCCTCTCCATCCTGTTTTTCATATTTCGGTTCAGAAGGTCTTCGTCTTTTGATTTGGCCGATTCCATGATCTCAGCAATTCCTGAGGGCTCGTCTTTGGGCAAGAGATCTGCTTCGTTGAGGATGTGATAATGGCCGGTCTCTTCATCTATCCGTTTCTCGAGCGCTTTCTTATAATGTTCTTCTGGCCTGGGTTCGTCATTTGGGCCTTCACAACCAAGGAGTAAGTGGGTTATGTCAGTTGCTTCTTCGTCTGCTACCTCAACCAGCCCTCGGTAAATCAGTAGAACCTTTTCAATGTGGGGGAAAAACCAGAGGGTATCTATCCGGGTGGTAACCTCTTTGAAAATCTCCTCTCCATCCTGTTTCTGGGTGACAAAACAGCGGATGCGCAAGCCAGGGAGGCGACCGCTAAGATTAGGTTTTTCTGGATGCATGTTTTCAAACAAGAATTCTTCATCACCTTCAAAGAAGCCCTCTATCTGCTGGTCTTCAGGCGCCATGTTGAATATGGTCCAGTCCATGTCGTCCGGGTAACCTGGAAAGCGTTCCTTGAGCCACTTTTTGTCATAGGTTCCGGCCTTCTTGGCCCTCTGGGGCCAGGTGATATCCAAGGGGCCAAACCCTGCTGGATCAGGCCGGTCTCCTTTTGAAACGATGAGTTGGTTAGGAAGCTCGATGTTAGGAAGGGGTACGACCGTCTCCCCAGTAGGCAATGTTATGGGTTCTATGCCTTTGCCCAAAGGATTCTTCGCATATTTTGGCCCTCCAAATGCGTTGGAATAGCTGATTTCCAGTTCGCTAATGGGTTCGGGATCAGTAAACGCCCATTGACCTGTCCGTGTCCGCTTCCAGAATCGGTTTCCGAAAATATACAAGGTCTTGTCCAGGGGGCCTATTTTTGTTCGTACCTTGTGGGCTGGGACGGGTTGTTTGGATGGGGGATAGAACTTGGCCGTTAATAGTACTTCCGCCCTTGGTTTTGGAATACCCTGATCAAGGATGAGCTCTTTTCCTAGTTCCTTACTGAGGGCCATCCATAGGTCTGGCTCTGTGTGAAGAAGAGGAGAGGCGTTAAAAGGAACAAAAAGTAATGCAGATATTGAGAGTAGTGCATTTTGCTCACCTTCGAAAGCACGTGTCAGTAATCCGATCTTTAAAGGTTTAAATAGTTTCATAACAAAAAGACACATTTAAAATAGTTCATAAGCCTATATCGTATTCCCTTTTAAGCGGTGAAGATTATTATAGGAGCCTTCAATACATCCATAGCTTTAGCTTCGACTACCTTTATTATGTTATCCGCAATCTCCGTGGGCTCTTTCCCAAGTTTGATTCCGGGATGCAAATTTAAAGTAGCACTGGCCCCGGTTGATAATTTTAGTCCGGCAAAGGTCTCGACAGTGGCACCAAGGGCAGCACTTCCCCAAGTACCCATTTTGGTATCCCAGAAGTTTCCCGTGGTACGGTTTTCGTTGCCGGTAACGGTTAGGGTTCTGTTTCCCCCAACCGTAATCGTCTCATCGCCCGTCACGGTCAGAGTCCTAGTTCCATAAATTTCCTTGGTTTCCTGCTGGTTGACAGCCACCCTTCTGCCACCGTCCGCTATATTTTCCTGATGCCCCTCCACTTGAACCGTCTGATCCCCGTGCACTGTAACATCCTGTCTGGTGCTGATGTCTTGAATTTGATCCCCTTCAACAGTAGTATTTTCCTGGCCGGTGACACGGAGATTGCGATCCCCATCGATGGTGATCTCTTCTTTGCCGGTAACATGCAAATAACGATCCCCCTCCACATGGAGATTCTGCGCTCCATCGGGAGAGAGAGTCATTTGTGTGCCAACTACGCGGGTTTCCCAGCCTCCTACTACCGTGGCCATGTTTTTTTCGGTACATTGGTCTATCCCTGTCTTACCGCTTGGATTTGGCGCGCCCAGCCTCACGGATGTCTCCGCCGTGGGACAATAAAGCTTTATTAGTTGACTGCCTTCTTTGTCCTCAAGCTTTATCTCATTGCCCCCCGCGGTCCTTATAACCGCTTGGGTTTGATTTTCAGAGGTGACCGGGGTTTTTGTTTCAGGATTGGGCACGGCAGATACTATTATGGGGCGGTCCGGGTCACCGTCAATAAAGGTGAGCAGCACCTCAGTGCCCTTGTGAAGCGGGAAGTGCATGCCGTAATCAGAACCAGCATATGGCTGGGCCATGCGGACCCAGCGGCTTGCCTTCCCCCCCTCCCTTCCGCTCATGTCAAAGGGAAGGATCACCTTGTAACGGCCCTGGTCGTCAAGCTCTGCGTACTTGCCGTCTCCTGATGCATCGATCTTTGCGTTGATAGTGCCGTAAAACCTGGGCTTGGGTGTCTTCACCTCTGGCCTGAACTGCACATCAGAGGGTATGAGGGTAAAGCGGTTGATATAAGCCGGTTCCTTTTCACCCGTTGCTTCTTCAGGTCCAAGGCCTGCCACCAGGATGCCTGCCTGGCTTCCTTCGTGCTCCAGCTCTATTACGAGATATTTTTGATTGAATGCCTCCCGGTAGTGGTCAGTAAGGTCGAAGAAGTAACCAGGGCAGAGCTGAGGGCAGGTGCTCTCACCCACAAAGACTTTTCCGCGGCAGGCTATTTGTTCTGCCCGCAACTTGGCCAATTCCTTGCCTTCTTCCGGGTCCTTGAAGTGCTCTCCATAGAGGTAAACAACCCCTCTTCCCTTAGGATTGACCTCCTTTTCAACCTTGAGCTCAAGAGAGGGCTTCCTATAGTTGTAATCCTTCAATACTATCTTCTTGGGAAGGATTTTCTGCCTGCACATGAAATTCCTTATGACCTCTTCTTCTTGCGGTATGAGGGCGGTGGGAGGGGAGTAGGGAATGGTGCTGGTGCCAGGGATTTCTGTATGGGCCGTTGAGCTGTCAGTGACAATGAGCTTTTCGCCCTCCTCAGTGTGCTCAAAATAATAATAAATGCCCTCCCGTTCCATCCACCTGGAGATGAAATTAAGGTCTGTCTCCTTGTATTGGCAAATGTATTCCCACTTGGGATAGCTCCTTGTAAGCTTCAACTCGTAATCCTGGCTTGTAAGGCCTGCCTGCTTCAGGATTTCCTCTATAATGTCAGGCACGCTTTTGTCTAGGAATAACTGGTTTTCAAGATAAAGGTCGGAGAGCCACAGCCTTGGCACTAGCGTGGCCTGGTAAAAGGTAAACTGTTCCACCTCGTGCATCTGTTCGAACTCTGAGATTATCCCGTGGATCTTGCGGTCTTCTTCTCCCCTGTGGATGGTAAATACTGCAGGGTTTTGGAGCACGGCGTCAATATCAACCTCTGGGTCTTCTGAGATAAGAACTATATCAAACTGAAAGAGCCTTGATATGCCTTCCTCTCCTCGAAATCTCACCACCTCGAAGGTGTCCTCTGCCATTCCTTTTGATACAAAGGAGAAGCGTTTCCTTTCCTTGAACTGAACCATCTCAAAACCTCCCTTTTGGGTTTCATCAGTTGCTATGCAAAAGCAATGCTAAAATCGCCTCCCTCATCCACATCCAGCATGGCTTCTGAAGGCATGCTGCCCTCGCTCAGCCGCGCTAGTATCTCGCGGGACAAGGCCGGAAGAATCGTTCCGGTCATGATGTGGTCAATATTCCGTGCGCCTGTCTCAACTTCGGTGCAGCGTGATGCAATTTGCTCCACCACCTTGGGCGAATAGGTAAGCTTCATTTTGTGGGTCTCGTTCATTCGCTTTGCAAGCTTGTCCAACTTCAAGGCCACTATGTCTTTTAACACATCTTGAGGGAGCGTGTAGAAGGGAACAACCGTCATCCTTGCAAGGAGCGCGGGTTTGAAGTGATCGCTGAGGATCGGCCGGATGGCGGCCATGAGGGTCTCCAGGGGGGGGCGTTCCTCCCCGGAGCACATCTCAGTGATTACGTCTGTTGCCAGATTGCTGGTAAGGAATATGACTGTATTCTTAAAATCTATGATTCTCCCCTCTCCGTCTGAAAGGGTCCCCTTGTCAAATACCTGGTAGAAAAGGTTCAGCACTTCAAGATGCGCTTTTTCCACTTCATCCAATAGGACCACGGAGTATGGCCTCTGCCTCACGGCCTCGGTGAGCACTCCTCCTTCGCCATAGCCGACATAACCCGGGGGTGAGCCAATGAGGCGGCTTACGGTGTGTCGCTCCTGGAACTCACTCATGTTGATGGTGACCATGTACCTCTCTCCTCCAAAAAGGAGATCTGCAACGGCAAGCCCTGTTTCTGTTTTGCCCACACCGCTGGGCCCAACCAGCAAGAACACCCCGATGGGTTGGGCTGGATCCTTCAGGCCCGCCTTCCCCGCCTTTATGACCTGCGAAATGGTCTCGATCGCTTCGTCTTGTCCCTTTATGCGCTCCTTGAGATTGGCCTCCAGGTTGACCACATTGTTTGCCTCATCCCGCATGACTTTTCCCAAGGGAATGCCGGTCCAGTCAGAGACCACCTTAGCCACCACATCAGGGTCCACCTCGACCCTTATAAGGGGATTGTCCCCTTGGATGGTTTCAAGCTCTTCCTTTACCTCTTCTATTTGCTTGATTAGCTCGCCTCTTTCCGCGCTGTCAGCTTCTTTTTCATAGAGGGATTTCCTGAGTTCTATCAGCTTCTGGGCCAGCTCCTTTTCTTTCAGCCATCTGTTGTTCAGCTCTTCCAGCTCAGCGTTTAGATCTTGGAGTTGACTGTTGATTTCATCCATTCGCCCGCTGTCGATTTTGAGTCCGTGGAGCTGGTCCCTTTCGAGGGCCTTTTTCTCCCGCTCGAGTGCCTGAACACTCCTTTCTTTGTCTTCAATGATGTCAGGCTTGGCAGTAAGGAGTATTTTGACGCGGGCTGCACTGGTATCCAGGAGGTCCACTGCCTTGTCAGGTAGTTGGCGTCCCGAGATATAGCGGCTGGAAAGCTCTGCTGCAGCCTCGATGGCATCGTCGCGGACCACCACGCCGTGAGCCTCTTCGTATTTATCCTTCAGGCCGCGCAAAATAAGGGTAGCGGTCTCAACTGATGGCTCCTCCAGCTTAACCAGTTGGAAGCGGCGGGCAAGGGCAGCGTCTTTTTCAAAGTATTTCTTGTATTCAGACCAAGTTGTGGCCGCTACTGTCCGGAGCTCGCCACGGGCAAGGGCGGGTTTTAGAAGGTTTGCCGCATCACTTCCGCCCGCCGCTCCTCCTGCTCCTATCAAAGTATGGGCCTCATCGATGAATAGGATGATGGGCTTGGGCGAGGCCTTGATTTCGTTTATCACGGACTTGAGGCGGTTTTCAAATTCCCCTTTCACACCGGCTCCGGCTTGAAGCAGTCCCATGTCAAGGCCGAGGATGGAGACATCGCGCAAAATATCGGGCACATCACCTTCCACCACGCGAAGGGCAAGGCCCTCAACAACTGCAGTTTTTCCCACACCTGCCTCTCCAACCACGATGGGGTTGTTCTTTCTCCGCCTGGCAAGGATATCCACCATCTGCCGTATTTCCCGGTCGCGGCCAAATACAGGATCTATCTCTCCGGCACGGGCCTTTTCAGTAAAATCCACGCAAAAGCGCTCTAGTGCCGTCCCCTCCCCGGCACGGGTCTCTTCGCCTTCAAACCTCTCCTCAGCCGTGGGTTCCTCAATGGAATTTTTAACGATGTCCCAGAATTGGGCCAAGAGGGCATCGCGGCTGATGGAGCCAAAATAGTCCATGAAGGGGCCGGCGGCAAACTGGGTGGGCTTGTTCAGCATGGCCAACAGCAGCCCCCCTGAGCGGATCTTTGATTGGTTCAGGTCCACTGAGCTTGCAAGCCAGCCTTCTTGGAATAGCTCCATGAGGAGGGGGGAGAACACGGGCCGGGCAGCGTTTCCGGTGCGGAACTGCTCTATGGCCTGGTCCACTGCCTTTTTTACCTTGCCAGGATCAGTGTCAAACTGCCGCAGGATCAAGGGAATGTCGGACTGTGGCTCTTCCAAGAGTTTGGTAAGCAGGTGCTCTATGGTTACCTCGTAATGGGTGCGCGACACACACAGCCCTGCCGCTCCCTCGAGGCAACTGGTGCAGTACGAGTTGAGCCTGTTTAGGAGTGACTTGATGTCTACGCTGACCATGACTTTTCTCCTTGTCTGTGTTTTTGGGGTTTGAAGAAGACCGTTGGGGTAATATCCAATTGCCCTGAAAATATCCACGTGTCGTAACCAAGTCTAGACCAATCGCCGGCTCCTAGGCATGCGCTCCTCACCTCAGGGCCGTGAAGCGAGACCTCCATGTCGTATTCCAGAGAGGTTGCAAGGTAAAAATCCGTGACAGTAACCATCATGCGGTGAATCTCTCCCCCTGGCAGCAGTTCTTTAAACTGCTCTTTTGTGAGAGGGCCGATTTTTAGGCGGAACCTTCCTGTTCGATCCAGGATCTCCTTGCCGATAAAGGTGTCCTCGCCAAGAGTGGAGCCAGACATACCAAGGTAGCACCGCTGCTCCTCAGGAATCCGGGCCATCCTTGGGAGACATGGCTCAAGCTCTATGGGCATGCCCTTGATGATATCCCTAAGGATAGTCTTGAGCCCCACTGCCGAGCGGGGATGCTGTGTAAAGATGCCTAGGTAACGGATCAGCCTGTATGCCTCGGGCAAATCCCGGACAAGTTCAGGTGATCCTAGCCCCAGCAAGCAAAAGAGCCGCTCTATTTGGTGTTCGCTTTGCTCTTCCACCACTTCAATGAAGAGCCGGTACTTGGTCCAGCACTTAAAGAGCAGATCAAACAACGGTTGGTTCAGGATGTCTAGGAAGTCCCGGGTTACAGTCTCATCTTCTCCTGCCTCCATTAGGAGATCTTCAGTGTAAAAGGTCGGCAGGGGCGAAGAAGACCCGTAAAGCCCTAAAAAGGTAGCAGTTACCGTATATGCTGGGCCTGAATCCTGCTCATTGTGTTCAATGCGGGCGATATCAGCAGCAGGAAAGGCAAGGGAGAGCTCAGGCCTAACCCTAACCGAGGCAGGGCCACCATAGGCGAGATCCTCACCAAGGGCTTTTAGGAGCCTCATTACTTGGTAAAATGAAAACTCGTGGGCCTCGGTGAGGAGCTTCCTCCTCAGACCATGGGCCGGTCGCCGATCCTGGCTGGCCATGAATAGGTTTCCCCCTTTACGCTCTCTAATATCTTGAGTCGCGTGTAAGTGTTAATGGCGGCATATGAGCCAAGAAAGTGATCAAGCGCAGTGCCAAAGAGAAACATATCTCCTTCGCTTGCAAAGTGATCATACCTCATTTTCAGTTGAATTTCTTGCCCTCTCATGATGGCACCGCCCACGAGGCGGTCCTTTGAAACTGCTTCTACAGATTCTATCGCCTGAATCCTCTTCTGGTTGGCAACCACTGATGCCTTGTCTCTGCTCTCTGGAAATACATAAAGGTTGAGCAGGGCTCGAAGGTTTTCAGCGCTGGCAAGGGATAGGTAATTGAGTGACAGAAGACTCAAAAGCCTCCAGAGAAGATTGGACCCCAGGGGCGGGAGGACATTCACGGTTACAGGGCGGATGTTCCTGAAAGAAACGAATTCAGGGGTGGAGCTGGTGGGCAACGAGATGTCTCCCAACTGAAGGCTCTCTGGCAATGCCCCGTTGGTGCAAAGCAGTTCGATAGAAAGGGTCTCAAGCCTTGGGGGTTCTCCTCCAGGGGGATAAGCCACGCTGAGAAACACTGAGAATTCACCGGTCTTGCCTTTTACAGGAGAGCGGCGGAGTTTTATGTGATAAAGCGGTGCGTCAGTAGGCAAGGGATTGAATACCTCGAAGGGCCTGTAAAGTCTTTCTTCTGCTGTCCCTTGAACATAACCCACCACCTTTTCCACGCTATATACTTGGTAATGTTCAGTATTTGCCCCCGAGGGCCTTACCATGTAGTCTGTTTGCCTGTGATCAAGGCGGATCGGGTCTGCTTCGTGAGGAAATATGTTTATCACCGGGGTGGCGTTGAGCGCAAAGCTTTCCGCCCTTATTGGTGGCGCTGGGAAGGGCAGGTCTTTCAATATGAACCGTATTTCAAATTTATTGCCCTCTCCCCTGTCCTTCCATCGCTCAAAGCCCGTGAGATCCAAAAATAAGAACTTCTCTGGCAGAATAAAGTACTCCTGAAATATCCTGTAGCCGGGAAATGAGTGACTTGGGTATGGGATCAGCTCCTCATCCTGGCCAAAGCCGACAGGCTTGAGATTTTCAGGCAGGAGCACTACGGGGCTCCCACCTTCTGTGGGAGACACAATGATCTCACGAAGATGATTGCGAAGTAATAAGTAAATATTGGCAGCGGTTCCATAGGTGTCAGCCAGGTAAAACCTTACTGCCTCTGGGTTCCAGTCGGCCAAACTGATGCCGTTCAGCTCCAGGACCAACCTTATGCATGGTGGTTTGCCCGGGCTTTCTTCAAAAGATGCCTCAAGGATTTTTAAGGGATGGAGCTCAACAGGGTAACATGTCTTAAACTGGCATTGAGTGCCTTCCACCTCCACGGAGTTGAGATATATGCCGGCGGGGATCTTGATAGTGCGTTTAAGTGCAGGCTTGGGCGAAAAGACAACTATGGTGGAGCATGGGATAGGCCTTAAATAATGGGGCCAGATCAGTTGGATCAATTCGTGGACGATTTCGGGGAATTCATCGTCCAGTTTCTGCCTCAAGGCGGCGGTGAGAAAGGCTACCCCTTCAAGCAGCCTTTCCACGTCGGGGTCAGCCGTGGGGCCGCTTAGCATGGGGGCTAGGGCGGGATGCTCTTTTGCGAACTGCTCCCCCAGCAGCTTCAGATAATTTAGCTCTTGCTGAAAGTATCGATTGAACATCAAACACTAATCCACAGTCCTGCAATATCTGCCTGCAAGAAACAGCTCAAGCCCGAAGCTTGATTTTTCCGTCAGGATCAATGAGGCTTTCCACCACTACAGGCAGGGTCTCATCCTCCAAGTCTAACTTCGCTGTGATTTGGAATCTCAACACCAGGGTCTCATCGTCAGGGGGTAAAAAGTTTACCCTTACGGCCTTAAGCCTTGGCTCGTATTTTTGGATAGTGTGCCTGATGGACCGCTCCATGGCGCGCAGAGATTCCGGATAGTCATGAAGAAACTCAGTAAAATCAGGCACTCCAAAGTCTTCGCCGATAGGGACACTTCCTTGCCGGGTGTTAAGGATTTTTTGAAGATGCCTCAACACTGAGTCCAGAACACGACGGGGGTCTTCCCTCCCCCGTCGTTCCGGATGCTTTTTCCATGAGCGGATGCGCTCAAGCAGCCTTTCTTCCCTCATTTGGGGCTAGCTTGCCTAGCTGCTCGGTACGGCCCACTCGTCTTGGGCCTCGATCCCGTCAGGCTCCCATGTCCATATGATTTTAGAATATGTGAATGATACTTCCTCCATATGTTTGTAAGGCTCATTTTGGGGCAAAAAGGTGTCCGGCATGTAGGGCTTCATGTCCACTATGATGGCATCCTCCAGCTTGGTGGTGAAGTAATGTTCTTCTTTGCCAGTTGGATCTATGCGGTACCATTTGATTGTGACATTGGAGAACTGCTCCCCTGTGCAAAGAGCTTGATAGAGCTTGGGAGATGCCTTGTCGAACTCCTTGAGTATTGTGAGGGGATTGTGAACCCTTTTGCCCGTGGGAAGACCCGAATGGGTGTCCCTCGGGATGTGGACGTGATGCTTCATGGCATAGACGAGAATTGTACCTTCTCTTCCCTGCATTTCGCAGGAGCCTTCAATCTTCCCCTGGTTTTTCCCTTCCAGTTCCATGTGTGCTGGCATTGGCATAGCAATTACCTCCTTTCTTTTTTAGGTTACTCTTTGTCCAGCTTGCCAACCAATGAGAGGGTGAAAAATGCCCCCATGTACTTGAAGTGCGGCCTAACCTTTAGGCCAACCCGGTACCAACCTGGTTCTCCTTCCACCTCTTCCACAGTGACCTGGGCCTGCCTCAAGGGGCGCCTGCTCCTGACACTGGGAAGCGGGTTGTCCATATCCGCCACATATTGCCGAATCCAATTGTTAAGCTCCCGTTCCAGGTCAACCCGCTCTTTCCAGGTCCCGATGTTCTCCCGCTGGATCACCTTCAGGTAGTGCGCAAGGCGGTTGATAATGAAAAGGTAAGGGAGCTGGAGGCCCAGTTTGTAATTGAGCTCCGCCTCTTTGCCTTCCTTGCTGATGCCGAAGAACTTGGGCTTCTGGCAGGAATTGGCAGAGAAGAAGGCGGCATTGTCGCTGCCCTTTCTCATGGTGAGGGCAATGAATCCTTCTTCGGCAAGTTCGAATTCCCTCCGCTCAGAGATCAAGACCTCTGTGGGTATCTTGGTCTGAACCGCGCCCATGGCCTCGTACTGATGGAGAGGGAGGTCCTCTACGGCGCCCCCGCCCATAGGGCCTATGATGTTTGCGCACCACCTGTACTTTGCAAAGCTCTCAGTGAGCCTGGTGGCAAATGCAAAGGCCGTGTTGCCCCACAGGTAATGTTCATGGCTGCCCGATACATCTTCCTGGTAGTTGAAGGCCTTGACCGGCTGGGTGTCAGGGCCGTAAGGGAGCCGGAGAAGGAACCTGGGCAAGGTGAGCCCCACGTAGCGGGCATCCTCGGATTCCCTGAAGGCTTGCCACTTGGCATATTGCGGCCCTTCGAAGATGGACTTGAGGTCCTTCAGGTTGGGAAGGCCCTGGAAGTTTTCCAGCCCGAAGAATTGAGGGCCTGCCGCTGCAATAAAGGGCGCGTGTGCCATGGCGGCCACACTTGCGATGTACTGCAGCAGCTTGATGTCCTGGGGACCGGGCCCGAACTCGTAGTTCCCGATCATTGCCGCATAGGGCTGACCGCCAAACTGGCCGTATTCGGCCGTGTACACGATCTTGTAAAGGCCAGATTTTACAACCTCCGGAGAGTCTTCAAAGTCTTCCAAGAGGTCCTCTTTGCTCACGTTGAGCAGCTCAATCTTTATATTCTCCCTGAAGTCAGTACGGTCGACCAGGAACTTCAATGACCTCCATGCGGATTCCAGTTTCTGGAAATCTGGATGGTGTAATATGGCGTCCAACTGGAGGCTGAGCTTCTTATCAATCTCAGCAATCATTTCGTCCACAACTGCCTTGGAGACCTTGGGAACTTCTCGGCCGGGCTCCAGCAACTGCGCAACCAGGGCCTCAACGCCCTTTTTGGCCAGGGAATAGGCATCGTCAGTGGGTTTTAGTTTTGTGGCCTGAACGATCTCCTCCAGCAGAGAACCTTCCTCCACCGTTGTCTCTTGAGTAGCAACTGTTTTTTCCTGTTCTTCAGCCATTGCCTATACCCCCTTTCTACTTGTCAAGCCCAAGCTCTTTGAGCAGGCGCTCGCGGGCTGCATCGTCCTTGACCAATTCTTGGATTTTTTTGCGGAAGGCTGGAATGTTGCTAAGAGGGCCTTTGAGGGCCGTAAGTGCCTCACGAAGCTCCAACAGCTTGTTCAGCTCTGGGACCTTGCG
>JAMOVZ010000134.1 GCA_027061865.1 Desulfobacterales bacterium | reverse complement strand
TGGCTCTCCTTGTAGCCGAACAGTTCTTCTATCCTGGCCCTCAGCTTCTCAACAATTCTGCCTTCACCCACTTCTTCGGCCACCATGGCCTCGAGCACATCTGCACATTGATCCAAGAGATTTGATAGGGTCTGGCGAGTTTCATACCTTCTTTCCCTGATGATGTCTTCAACCTGATACTGAATTTCCAATAGCCTGTCTAAATTTCTCCGGGCCCTTGCAACCGTAGGCTCCCACTTCTCTTTAGGCAGCTTGGCCAATCTCTTAGAAAGGATGGTAAGTGAGGCACTGAGCACTGAGAGGGGCGTCTTTAATTCATGGCTCAGGCGGTTGATCACCTTATCCTTGGCGCGGCTGAGGCTGCTCACTTCTTGGTACGCCTTTTTCAATTCATCGGCGAATCGGGCATTTTCAATGGACAGGGAAACAGTGCTCCCAATCATGTTGAGGAGTTCCAAATCCATTTGGTCAAAGACTCCCTCTTTTTTATTCAATGCGCAAAGAACGCCTATGATCCGGTCATAACTCCTTAATGGCACTGCTATGAGGCTGCGGGTTCTCATTCCTGCTTCCCTGTCCACCACGACCTGGAGGCCAGTTACCTTTGACATGTCTTCAACAAGCAGCGGCTCACCAGTTTTGAGTATTCTGCCCGAGATACCTTGGTCTGAAGGGAACCTTATCTCCTTTACCCTCTGCTTGGTGAGATGGTCGTCGTGGGCCAGGGCCTTGAAGAAGAACTCTTTCCGCTCCTCGTCCAAAAGGACCACCAAGGCGGTCTCGGCCTTGATTATATCCTTTACCTCGTTGCTTACAAAATCCAGTAAGTCGTCGAGGTCGGGATATTCCTGAACCGCCAGGCTTATCTTAAGAAGGGTCTCGGTATTTCTTGCAATCCTCTTTTCATGGGTTATGTCCCTCAGCAGCACAAGCTCACCTGAAGGTTCCCCATCCTTGTCAGAGAACACAGCGGCCCTGAGCACCACATCCAATTTACGCCCGTCCTTGGTAAGGCGCTGGGTCTCCAGCCGGTATATCACCTTTTCTTTCATGAGGCGCTCTATTTGCCGCCTGGTCTCTTCCTGTAGCTCCTCTGGCACATAAGGAATAGTCTTTCCTTCCAACTCTTCCAATGTCCAGCCAAAGGTCTCTGTAAAAGCGGGATTAAGGTATGTGACTTTGCCGTCAGGGGTGAAAACCACGATAGGGTAAGGAACAAAATTAAGGAGGGTTCTGTAACGCCTCTCTGACTTTTGGAGGGCTTCCTGGGCCTTGAATTTATCCGTAATGTCCCTTACCACCCCCCTGAATCCGATCTTCTTGCCTTCCTCGTTCCTGATAAGGCTAGCTGAAATCTCGATTATCCTCTCCCGTCCCTCTTTGTCCACCACCTTCCAGATGACATCTGAGACCCCTTGTCCGGTCTCGTAGATCCTGTTAAAGGTCTCAAAGGCCACTTTTGCATGTGTTTCATCCATGAATTTGGCAAAGTTCTGGGACTGTATCTCTTCCCTGGGATAGCCCAGGATTCTTGCCAACGAGTTATTGAAATATAAGAAGTTTCCCTGCAGGTCCACTTCATAGACCCCGTCCTGGATGTTTTCCACAAAGGCCTGATATCTTTCACTGGATATGGTTGAACAACTCTTGAGGAGTTCATGATCCTTGCTCATCTCTTCCACAAAGCACCTCCCTCGTGCTATTCTGCCTAGAAAAGCTTGGCAACATTCTTGCAGAAATTAAATACCTCAATGTGGGAGAGTTGTCATTATAAATGTGCCCACATAAATGCCGCCGCATGGATGTTTCGGCCAGATTTGGATGGACACCTGACGCTCCATTTTTCTATAATCCACACTTAAGCAATACAAAGGGGGTATCCAAGATGCGACGGCCCAAGAAAATACCAAAGCCCACTATTACCAGGCTCTCTCTCTATTACAGGCAATTGGAATTGATGAAGTTTGATGGCTACCGCATGGTCTCTTCAGAAAAACTGGCCTGGCTTTGCCAAGTCAATCCTGCCCAAGTGAGGAAGGATCTTGGTTATTTTGGGGAGTTTGGCGTGCGGGGGGTTGGCTATGATGTTCAAGAACTCCAGGAGCAAATCAAGAAAATCCTGGCCATTAATAAAGAGTGGAATACGGCCATAGCGGGGATCGGGAAATTGGGCTCTGCCCTTCTGCAGCACAAAAACCTCGCGGA